>JAAVAF010000079.1 GCA_014804225.1 Lachnospiraceae bacterium | reverse complement strand
TCAAATCTGCCGTCCATGAAAAACTGAATCGCATTCTGCCTGCTGAAAACGACCTTTCCGTTTGTGTTCAGTGTTGCACGGGAATAGTATTCCTCCTTGCCGCAGGTATTGCAGATTAATTTTCTGTTTTTGGGATCAAATTCCACGTTGGTACTGCCACAGCCATGACATTGTAATCCACCTGTATCCATATTCGCCTCCTTATATTAAATAGAAAGTTGCAACCGTATAAATCATTTAGGAAAGAATTTGCATTGCAAATTCTTTGAGGGTTCGCTGCCGAGCGAAACCTTTTTATCGCGTACTGTTGATACTGCTGTTTCGGATGTTCCATGTAGTGGCAGCATCTTTGATTTTATCCATTATTGTTTGCGTATCTGTGTTGTTTGATAATTCTTCCTGTATTTTTACTAATTTTTCGAGAAATAGTGCTTCATCGTTCTCAGAAAATTGTTGCGTTACATTGTTGCTGTAAGATACAATTTCCTTGAGCTTTAATAATTCCTGTCTGACACCCTCGTCCTGGGCAATGCTTAAAAGAACCGATAATTGCCGAGAAATATCCGTTGTATTCTTCATTTTTCCGGGCGCGTATTCCGTCAGCTCTTTGACGCGCTGAAGATTTCGAGATGCGTTATACACTAGCACAACATAGATGAGTATTATGACTAGGTTTGCAACGATAAACACAGGTCTCAAAAAACGGTTCAACACAAACGCAAAAGACAGATTAAGGATCATCATAAGAACAACGAACACAGCCGTATAGTATATTGGGATATAGCCCGCTTCCGTTGTACTGCGATTGCTTTCTCCGAAAAAGAATATCGTTACTCCGGCGATAACAAACCCGATCAGTCCAAACAGAAATCCAATCCAATAATTCGGACCTGCAAAAAAGAAGTTCCAAGATAAGATAAATCCTACAATCCATATAACTGACAGTTCTGCTATTATTATTTTTTTTGTCATATCTATAACCATGCTCCTTTCTCAACCTGAATTCTATAAGAAATTGCGATTACATAATTTCATTAAACGCTAGCCGCCGGGCTTGCGTTT
Organism: Lachnospiraceae bacterium; assembly: GCA_014804225.1. Lineage (GTDB taxonomy): Bacteria > Bacillota > Clostridia > Lachnospirales > Lachnospiraceae > COE1. Next base: position 7,632 of record JAAVAF010000079.1, on the reverse strand, counting down.
TTAAACAGGGTTTCCGCACTCAAGGCAGAATTTTGCACCGCTTACGAGTTCCTTACCACAGTTTGGGCATACCTGTGACAACTTTTTGCCGCAGTTTGGACAGAACTTCGCTCCCTTCATAACAACACCGCCACACTCCGGACAATGTTCCTCACTGACAAGTTTCTGCCCACAGTTGACGCAGAATTTTGCCGATGACGGATTTGGTGTTTGACATGCGGAGCATATTGTAGTTTGCTGATTAGTTTGCTGATTATTCGCAGGTGCCGCTTGCATATTGCCGATGGTGTTTTGGGCAATCGCATTCATTCCTGTTCCTACAGCGCCGCCCATGCCAACACCCATTCCAAGTCCCATGCCTGCACCCATAAGCGTTGAGGCGCTTCCTTCGTTTGAAGCAGCAGACTGCATAACTTGAAAGGACTGTTCCTGCTGATAAGTGTAGCCTTCGCGTTCCCGCATACGCGCTCTTGCGGCGGATTCAATATCCATCTTTGCAGCAGTTCCTTCCGCTTCGAGCCTGTCGCGTTTTTTCTGGATTTTCATTTCGTTGATTGCGGCAAGGTCTTCATCAGGCGCATTGATATTTGTGAAAGAGAAATTATCAAGCGTCAAACCGAATTCAGCAAAATGTTCTACTAATTTTTCTTTAATGATTTGTGAAAAATCAGAAAGGCGTGTACTAATCTTTAAAATACCGATTTGTTGGTCAACAATGCTTTTTGCCAACAAGTCAGGGACATATTCCAAAATTTTAGCTCTCATAAAGTTTACAAGCTCGTCCCTCGTATAGTCCGCGCGTGTTCCGACAATTTTATGAAGGAATTTGCGGGCATTGATTACGGCATTTGCCGAATCGGTCTGGTCAATGTGCACACCAAACAAGCCGAACGCACGTACGTGGACATTAATGCCTTCTTCCGGATCTTCCACGACAATCGGAGCGTGTGTTCCCCAACTCAACTCATTCATAAAGGTTGTATTGATAAAATAAACCGTACTGTGAAATGCGGATTCTCCGCCAGTTAAGGTATGGGAAATGCTTCGAAACGGAGCAAAACGACTGTCTCCTGTTTCCAGCTTAATCTTACAGGGACCGATAAATGTCGATACCTGTGCCTGTCCTTCTCCGGTAGCGTCTAAAGAGCCTTCTGCTGACATATTATTTGTAAATACTGCCATCTGTGATGCGCCTACAATCAGGTACGAGCCGTTAGGAAAATCTTCATAGATATGCTTATGTACAATGATTGCGGCCTCTTTGTCACTTTCGGGTTCCCATTTGATCGTATCAACGGAAAATGAGCCGAGAATCCCCGAATGTGGCTGTTCTTTTGCATTCTTGTTAAATAATGCCATGTCCTTTTATCCTTTCTATATCTTCATTTTTATGCATTGGTTAATCGTTTCCATTATACACCATAATTCCCTATAAGTCGACAAAATTATAAAAGATGGTAAATGGAAAAATTCGGAAAGTATGATGATGCTTTTCACAAATTCTTCACACACCATAATTCTCCTTTAGTAAGTATATTAATATTGTCTTGGTCCATTAAATCAGAAGATAATATAAAAGGCAGCTAACCGAAGTTATCTGCCTAAAAGTTTGAATGAAATAGGTGGGTGACAATCCACATCTCCTAACAATGGGCGACGGCCGCCTGTTCCGTCCTCAGATTTCATTCAATATAGCTTATTCATTTGGTAACTTAATTATACAATAAATTCAGTTTGTGTCAAGCTTTTTTAGTGTACCCTTTTCTAGGTATCGCTCAGCATTACAAGTGCTTAACGAGTGCAGTGTCTTTGCAAAGCACTTTCCTCCGGCTGTGATTTTAACAGCTACACGGATATATTCTCCATCTATTTTGTACAGTTTTACAAATAGAATTGAGCCATCTTTTGGATTTAAACCCACATAATCAGGAGAGTTTACTATCATACCAATATCCTTGTAATACTTATCATATTCGTATGGATGTCGGTTCTTGATATGTTCTATATTGGATTCTCCGATATAAACTGGTGTGTTTGGCTTGATTGCTAAATTTAAAGTTTCAATTACAGACGGGGAAATATAACCGATTATTTCCATTGTTAATTCCTTTCATTGTTATTGCGTGTGGTTGCTATTAAGTTTGAGAAAAGTGCTTATTGGAATACATAATGCATCTGCTATCTTTTCTAATTTTTTTGAAATAACTCTTCTTTTTTCTATACTCTCTTATGCTTTCACTTATGCTCATGTGACCACCTCGATTATAAGATAGCATAAATTTTGTATAAATAAAATCATAAAGATAGTAAAACAGTAATATATATGGCGCAATTTTTTGACAGATTAATAAAACGGAGTGGTGTTTCAGTTGAATGTAAATATCCCCGTATATTTCACAAATTCTTCACACTCCGTTTAAGTTTCGCTTAAGATTTCTCTCGTATACTCATCTCATAAACAATACCAAAAACCGCAGAGGAAGAGAGGAGCATGAGGAACAATATGGCATATCAGGCAGTTTTTAAGCGGTATGAAATGAAATATATGATGACAAGAAAGCAGCAAAAAGCAGTACTGGAGGCGATGCTTCCGCATATGTGTCTTGATAATTTCGGGCATACGCAAATTAGAAATATTTATTTTGACACGGACAATTATAGACTGGTACGGCGTTCTGTTGAAAAACCAAGTTACAAAGAAAAGCTTCGTATCAGAAGTTACCAAAAAGTAGAAGCGCAAGACAAGGTTTTTGTAGAATTAAAGAAAAAGTATGATGACGTTGTCTACAAGCGGCGGGAAGCGCTTCCGTACATCGACTTGACAACATGGATGGAAAAAGGAACCGAAACGCCGTTTCCAATCGACACGCAGATTGGGCGGGAGATTGCATACTTTTTTTCCTATTATCAGACGATAAAACCAAAAGTCTTTTTATCTTATGAGCGGGAAGCGTTTTATGCATTGGACGGAAGCGATTTTCGCGTGACCTTTGACGAAAATATCCTTGCAAGGCAGGAGGAACTGTCGCTTTCGACGGAAATATGGGGTGAAAGGCTGATCGATCAGGACTGCGTGCTGATGGAAATCAAAACTTCGGGCGGCATTCCGCTTTGGATGACGAAAGTGTTGACCCAGGAGCGGCTTTATAAGACCTCATTCTCAAAATACGGAACGGCGTATGAGAACATGATCTGCGGTGCAGAGAAAGAAAATAGAAAGATATTTATTGCTTAAATAATGTGAATAGATTTTGTAATAGAAAGAAAAGTTTGTGCTTTACAGCATGATAAATAAGTTTAAATAAGATTTTAATGGCTTTGAAAGGAGCAGCGTATAAAAATGTCGGAAACAATTTTTAAAGGATTATTTGATTTGGAAACGGCTAGTGTGATTACCGTATCCGATTTTATGATTTGCATTATCAGTTCGCTTGTTATAGGATTAATCATAGCAGCGATGTATACATACAAAAACGAATATTCAAAAAGTTTTATAGTAACGCTTGCTATGCTTCCTGCGATTGTATGTGCGGTTATTATGATGGTAAACGGAAATGTAGGCGCGGGAGTTGCGACGGCAGGGGCGTTTAGCCTTGTACGGTTTCGGTCATCACCGGGTACTGCGAAAGAAATTGGAATTATTTTTCTTGCAATGGGTGCGGGCCTGATTACAGGAATGGGATATATTGCGTATGGATTTTTATTTGCGATTGTGCTCAGCGCAGTTTATATGCTCTACTCGCGGCTTGATTTTGGCACAAAAAAGCAGACAGCGCTGAAAAAAACGATGCGTATTACCATTCCGGAGGACTTGGACTACACGGAAATTTTTGATGATCTTTTTGAGAAGTATACAAAAAACAGGGAGCTTGTCAGCGTGAAAACGACCAATATGGGAAGTCTTTTTCGACTGACTTACGATGTGACATTAAAGGATAGCAGCATGGAAAAGGAATTAATTGATGAGATCAGATGCCGTAACGGGAACTTGGAAATTACGGTTTCAAGGCAGGAAATGACAATGCCGCCTGAGCTTTAAAAATGGGTTCATATGAATTCGTAGGTTGAGAAAGGAAGATGGTTTTGAAATGAAAACATTTAAATGGATTGCCGTGGTGATGTCAGTCAGCGTACTTTTGACGGCTTGCGCAAATATGCCGAGTACATTGGAAGAAACGCAGGACAATATTGTCGGCAAAGGTATAGAGGAAGGTGTTCGTGAAAATATTAACAATGAAAAAGCGAATCCATCTTTTCAAGGCGAAACGACAATCATTGATATTGACAATGCATTCTCAAAACGTGACTTAAGCGGAGCGTATGAGGAAAGCGAATGCGAAAAGATAACGCTGAGTGACGGCGGTTCCACTACGGATAGTAAAGGTGTTGCAATTAATGCCAATACGATAACCATTCAGAAGGAAGGGACATATATGCTTGACGGTTCCATGAAAAACGGTATGATTATCGTAGATGTTGATAAGACCGAAAAAGTTCAGCTTGTTTTGAACGGAGTGGATATCAGAAGCGATACGTCGGCTCCCATTTATGTAAAAAATGCGGATAAGGTGTTTGTCACACTTGCGGACAAAACGACAAATACGCTTACAAACGGCGGTTCCTTTGAGGCAATAGATGATAATAATATAGATGCAGTCATTTTTTCAAAGGACGATTTGACGTTGAACGGTACAGGAAGTCTTACGATTTCTTCTCCGTCAGGACATGGAATTGTTTCGAAAAATGACCTTGTGATAACAAGCGGAGCTTATGAAATTATGGCAGCGTCTCACGGACTTTCGGGTAAGGACAGTGTCGCGATTGCAGACGGCAGTTTTATGATAACGGCGGAAAAAGATGCGATCCATTCTTCGAACGATGAAGACGATACAGTAGGTTGGGTTTATATTGAAAACGGCAATTTTGATTTTGTGTCAGATAGTGACGGAATCAGCGCTGTCAATGAAATCAACATTGTGGGCGGAAATTTCAAAATCACAAAATGTGAAGAAGGTCTTGAAGCCCGTCTGATCAATATCAGTGGCGGCACAATTAACATTACTGCTTCCGATGACGGATTAAATGCGACAGACAAAAGGACTTCATCGCAGACGGCGCAGAGCGAAAATATGGGTGGATTTCGCGGAATGGGTGACACGCAGGAAGATGCAAATATCAATATTACGGGCGGCACAGTCACGATTAATGCAGAAGGTGACGGGATTGATTCCAACGGTTACATTACAGTGAGCGGTGGAGAAGTCTTCGTGATGGGCTCTTCCGGCGGAGGGGATGCTTCGCTGGATTACGGTATTTCCGCAACAATCAGCGGTGGGACAGTGGTAGCGGCGGGACAGAGCGGTATGGCTGTCAATTTCTGTGATGGTTCGATGCAGGGCTCTATTCTTGTGAACATACAAGCCGCACAGCCGTCGGGTACAGATGTCGTGCTCTTGGACAGTAACGGAAACGAACTAATTGCGCAGACAATTGAAAAAGGATATAATTCCGTTGTGGTAAGTTGTCCCGAAATTGTAGACGGTGGGACATATACGCTGAAAATGGGGACAGAAGAAACGCAGATTACTATGGACGGACTAATCTACGGAGAAGGTCATGGTATGGGCGGTTTTGGTGGCGGACATGGAGGTATGAAAGGCGGAGATGACGGAATGCCGCATAGAGGCGGAAGGCAAAACGGAGAGCTGCCGGATGGTGAGATGCCAATGGATGGAAAAATGCCGCATAGAGGAGAAAAACCGAATGGAGAAAGGCCAAACGGCGAACTGCCGCCAGATGCAAAGGAACTGCCAAACGACGAAAAGCCAACCGATATGGAACGGTGAATAACGAGGGGAGATCAGAGTGAAGCTTTTACTTGCGGAAGACGAAAAATCGCTTTCTAAAGCAATCGTAACGATATTGAAGAAAAACAATTATACGGTAGATGCTGCTTACGATGGAGAAGAGGCGCTTGCCTATCTTGATACAAATGAATATGACGGAATCATTCTGGATGTGATGATGCCGAAACTTGACGGTATCAGTGTGCTGCAAAAGCTTCGTGCAAGAGGAAATGTGACTCCGGTTATTATGCTGACTGCAAAGGCAGAGGTTGAGGATAAAGTGCTTGGCCTTGACAGCGGGGCAAACGATTATCTGACCAAACCCTTTGCGGCAAAGGAGCTTCTGGCGCGAATCAGGGCGATGACGCGGAATATGACAGGCACAGTACAGGCAGATTCGAAAATTCACCTTGGAAACATTACGCTTGACAGTGCAACCTTTGAACTGTCCTCACCCGTTGGAAGTTTTACGCTTGCCAATAAGGAATTTCAGATGCTTGAACTATTGATGCGTAATCCAAATCAAATCATATCGGCAGAGCATTTTATGGATAAAATATGGGGATTCGAAACAAATGCGGAGAGCAATGTGGTGTGGACCTATATTTCGTATCTGCGTAAAAAGCTTGCCGCGCTGAAGGCAGACGTGGAAATAAAGGCAAGGAGAAATGCAGGCTATTATATCGAATGCAAAGAGGAACAATAGATTATGATAAAAGGACTTCGCACAAAATTTATCATACTTTCAACGGCATCACTTTTACTGTTGCTGATTGTTATCGTGACATCAGGAAGTATTCTCACATACAGGGAGTTGGTGGCGAATGCGGATGCAGTTCTTGACATGCTTGCAGATAGGACGATGCAAGGGGATTTTCTGTTGGTTCCGAAACATCCTGAGCAGGATATGTCCAAAGAGGATGTTCCGCCGATCAAGCCCCCCAAGGAAGCAGATTGGGACAAAAATGACACACATGTCAGAAAAAAAGGATTTTTTGGTGGAAGGAAACTCTCGCCGGAGGCGATGTACGAGTCAAGATTTTTTATGATTACCATCTCGCCGGACGGAGAGATTACAGATATTAATACGGACAATATTTTTATGGTAGATGATGCACAGGCAGAGCAATATGCCAATGCGGTACTCCGCAAAGAGAAAACATGCGGGTTTATACAGACATTCCGATATCGAAGGATACAGAAAGAAAGTGACACGTATGTCATTTTCTTGGACTGCGGCAGAAGCCTTGACACGTTTAAAAGCTCCCTTGCCATTGACGGTCTGATTTCTTTTGCGGCGTTCCTTGTAAGCATGGTTATCATTATCTTTTTTTCAAAGAAAATTGTGCGCCCCGTTGCGGAAAGTTATGAGAAACAAAAGCAGTTTATCTCTATGGCGGGACATGAGCTGAAAACACCGCTGACGATTATCAGCGCGGATGCGGAAGTGCTTGCAATGGATTTTGAGGAAGACAACGAATGGCTCTCGGATATCTGCAACCAGACAAAGCGTATGGCGGTATTGACAAACGACCTGTTAAGTCTGTCGCGAATGGACGAAAACAGGGAACCGTTTACGATGATTGCGTTTCCGATTTCGGACGTTGTCGGTGAAACGGTGCAGTCGTTTCAGACACTTGCCCACAGCGAAGGCAAACAGATTCTTGCCGATATCACGCCGATGCTTTCTTACGTCGGCGATGAAAAGGGTATTCGTCAGATAACGGGCATTCTTCTTGACAATGCGATAAAATATGCGCAGTCAAAGGAGATTGACTTGAAATTA
>JAAVAF010000078.1 GCA_014804225.1 Lachnospiraceae bacterium | reverse complement strand
TCAAAAAGATTCCACGCGATATAAACCGATTCTGACCTATGGAACTGAANAATTATCAACATCAGACGCTCAGAGACTTNGACGACTATATCCACGTCCTCAATGAGAGTAATTCGCTTTCAGAAGCNTTCNGTNGGTATTGGGAGGAATGTCGCGGTGTGTCTTTTCANAGAATAGACAGNANCTATNTGCGTCCATATTCNAATACNGTNAGNANNGTTCCGCGTGTNACNTTGAAAGTACCNACNGCCGGNGGTAAGACATTCATTGCTTGCAACGCTATCGGTNGGATTTTCCAGTCTTTGCAGATAGGTGATTTCCCGAAAGTTGTGGCNTGGTTTGTGCCNAGNGATACCATCCTGAAACAGACTCTCGAAAAATTGCAGAATCCTGNNCATCCNTANCGTCAGNCTATTGANGCGCTCTTTAACCATAAAGTTACTGTTGTGGATAAGGAGGCTGCCCTTCAGGGCAATGGCTTGAAGCCGGANCANTTGCANTCNGANCTNGTNATTCTCGTATTGAGTGCCCAATCNTTTGTNGAGACNGTAAAGGCAAAAAAAGATGTATCGTCAGAGCAGAACAAACCGAAAGCNTACCGCGAGAACGAGAATTTCTTTGAGCAATCTAAGCATTACCCCCATCCCGANAAACTTATTGCCGGAACNGACCCNACGGCANTGATTCAGGTNATAGCNCAGCANAACCCGGTGGTGATTGTGGANGAAAGCCANAACTTCCGCACNAACCTTCGTGANGAGATGTTNNCNAACCTCAATCCGCGCTTCATCCTTGAACTGACNGCCACTCCGAGNGATAAGAGNAACATCGTGTCGTTTGTGGATGCAATGCAGTTGAAGAAGGAGAATATGGTNAAACTGCCTGTTATNGTNGAAAACCGTAACTCTCCGCGNGATGTGCTCAGTGCAGCTATNANAATGCGNAACAGTCTTGAAAANNTGGCTAANGAGAATGANNCNAACGGAGGAAGGTATATNCGNCCGATTGTCNTGTTTCAGGCTCAGCCGAAAACNGANGAGGACAANGTTACATTCGATAAGATTAAACNGCAGCTGATTGATGTAGGTATTCCCGANAATCAAATCAAGATAAAGACNGCGAATAAGGANGAGCTNAAAGGNATNGACCTTATGAGNCGCGACTGCGANGTNAGNTATATCATTACNGTNAANGCNCTNAAAGAGGGTTGGGACTGCCCATTTGCCTACATTCTCGCCACGCTTGCNAATAANACNAGTAAGGTNGATGTTGAGCAGATTTTAGGTCGCATNCTNCGNCAACCNNATACCANTCAACACGGCATCAGCNTNTTGAATCTCTCATACGTCTTTACNTCAAGCAATGATTTCCGCAACACAATNGACGGAATTATNCGNTCATTGCAGAAAGTAGGTTTCAGCCGTAANGATTTCCGNGATNTTACGCCTGANNCGNTTGAGNTTCCNACTCCGCAACCTCAGNCNNNATCGAANCCTNTNTTNCCCGTTCAGCCGGAAGAGATTNAGGACGAGGNAAGTGAAGTCAANGATGAACTTGAACTTGNCATAAANGATGTNGAGGAGTTCAAAAACGAACTTACNNCGGAGAATGTGGNANCNGATATTCAACANCTTCAGCANCAGGCTNNGCAAGTGAGCGANGAATATACNCAAATTATTGAACAACAAAGCGACAAGGGGGANATAGACCCGCTTGCATCTATAACTCCTCANGAAATGTATTATCCNATAAACGAGCAATTTGGAGANGTGGCAATCAATATGAATCTGCCAATCTTCTTTATNAAGACTNCNCANTCNGTATTCTTCAGNGACGAAGAGTGGATTCNACTNGAAAAATCCATGTTGTCGGAAGGATTCGATTTGTCNACNAAAGATGCTGANATTGATTTNACCATCNTTCGNCCNGATGGTATNACTATTGATGTGGCAGATTCAGGNGATGCAGTTCGNAAGAACAATCAAAGCCTCACAAATTTTATCCGNAATCAATATGTCGATAAAACAGCCTCGACAANAAAGNCNGTTCTCATCGGTCAGATNGCCGGAATGATNAAANTTGATGNNATTCCNGAACCNCAGCTTAAGGAGTATGTNAAACGNGCTATNGANCGTCTGGATGCTGANCAGATAGANAATCTGATTGATAATATCTATCTNACCCGCGATGCTATAAAGGGTAAGATAGAGTCGTTGCTNANAGATCACAGGCGAAAGATATTTAGNAAATGGCTTACNACNGGTAANATCAAGCTCAAAGGNCNNTATNCNTTNATTGANAAAATTACNCTTCGTGACGAATTGGTTGGNATNGATAAAGGACTCTATGCTGCCGAGGAAAATGTAAATGGCTTTGAATATGATGCTATTGCTGCNATTGCAGAGCATCCTAACGTTCTNTTCTGGCATCGTAACCGNGACAGAAATGAATTNGGNATNAATGGTTTCATCAATCANTACCCCGACTTTATNGTNAGNATGAAGTCNGGNGTNACNCTNNTGATNGANACNAAAGGAGACCATCTTGANAATNCNGAAAGCGAAGAAAAGAGATGGCTNGGNAACAAGTGGGCCGANCTNGCCGGNGANAATTTCAAATACTTTATGGTNTTCCAAANNAANGAAGTTGACGGNGCNATAACCTTGAAAACTCTNCTTCAACTACTTGATGAACTNTAATAATCCTATGGCAGACAAGACGATGGAAACTCTATTATGGAATAGTTTGTATGGCTTGATTGAACGGTCATACCAGCAGAACTTATGCTGTCAACGTTACGTCGATAGAAAACGAAAGCAAAAACGAGTAATTGACTGGATTATGGTGCTTGTGCCAGGTATAGGTAGTTTACTATATTTCTGGGAACCTATAGCTACAGTTTTTGCCTCCGCATCTACAGCAGTATTAGGGCTAATAAACAATATAACACCAGTTCTAACTCAACCGGAATCTGAACTCAGTGAGATAGACGAATATGCTAAACAATTCTCTCAAATAAGAATTGAAGCAGAGAATCTTGTCATGAGGTATACACAAGAAAAAGATTTTGGAGACAATGAAGTTAGAAAAGTGTATGTGAAGTTACAGAAACAACTCGAAGATGTTGAGATTGTAACGAATAAATTATTTCATCATATATCGACAAAAGAGAATAATTATCTTGAAATAGAAACAAAAAAATATCTCTCAAAATATAATCATGGCTAAACAAACAAAAAATGTACCAGTACCGTCACCGAAGGTGCCACGAGTTCCTACATATATCCCTCCACATGGAAACACTCAGAATGGGAACCCGAGACAAATTCACTCTGTACCACCACCTCCTCCCACTAAAAAATGATGTTATGGCAGACGAAATAAAAAGAGAGAACCCAAAACATATAAATTCAACTCCACCACCTCCACCTACAAAACAAGGTAATGGTTAGATGAATATATAGTTTGTATACAATGAACTGCAAATACGATTAAATACAGTATATTGGTTGATTATATATCAAAATATTGATATGAAGTACTGCCATTAGATGTAAATTATTAAATATTTGGTAACAAGGCTGCCCTATGTTGGATCATGAATCACAAGAAATAGAAGAAGCATACAAAAATTATATTTTGTCAAGACCTCATATTGTCATTCTCGGAGCAGGTGCAACTATGGCGGCAATCCCTTATGGCGACAAATATGGTCGGCGATGCTCCGTAATGCAAGGCTTCATTGATAACCTTGGATTGAGACCCATATTGAATGAAGTTGAGATAAAAACGACAAGCGATAATTTAGAAGAAATATTCTCAGAACTTAAGTCAAGACAAGATTGTGAGAAGATAGTGACCGATCTCGAAAATAGGATTGTTTCAAAGTTTTCAGAATTAGTAATCCCAGATGAACCGACCGTATATGATTATCTNCTACTTTCATTACGTAAAAAAGATTTTATTTTTTCATTTAACTGGGACGACTTGTTAATTCAGGCATATCAAAGGGTATGGAATATTACCAGAGATCTACCACAATTAGTTTTCCTTCATGGTAATATTAATGTTGGTAGATGTACGGCATGTGGTGCAGTAGAGACATTACGGAATAAATCCTGCCGCAAATGCGGAGGATTATTAGATCGGCCCAAAATACTTTTCCCAGTAAAAGAAAAGAATTATGGGGATGATCCGTACATAAAAAATGCTTGGGATGGATTCCTTGATTTGTTAAGTCGATCAAGCATCGTAACAATCTTTGGATATAGTGCACCAAAAAGCGATATTCTTGCCATTGATGCAATGAAAAAGGCGTTTTCCTCTACCTTCCGAAGGCTAGATCAAGTTGAGGTAATTGATTTGAAAACCGAGCACGAATTACGGGAAACATGGGGAGATTTCATAGAACCCACTAATGATCATTTTAAAATCCGTAAATCTATCTATGAAAGTATTCTATCGGAATTTCCAAGACGCACTGTTGAAGGATATTGGAAACGCAACTTCGATAGAGGTGGGTGGTGGGGGCGCTCCTCAATCCAGTTCAAAGAGGGCATGACATTTGATGAATTAAGAGATCTTCTCTCTCCTTTAATTAAGGATGAGATGGAAGATAAATATAATGTTCTATGATGGTTTTTAATATTATAAAACGAGTGCCTTTTTATGAGTTATTTTATAGAATTACATGAACCTCAGTCAGATGGATTAAAGCCAGTTCTAGTGAATGTAGAGGAAATCATTTATATTGAGCCCCACCCTCAAAGGGGCTGCTATATTTATTTCAATGGTGTTCGACACTATTCTTCCAACAATTCTTTAAATGGTCATAAGTTATATATTCACGTCGTTGAATCGTATTCATCAATAAAGCAAAAAATAAGGTTCGTATGATAGACTTTATAGTACCAATAGATAACAAAATCACAGACTTTAGACATCATCTTCGTGCAAACTCAAGAACGATATTGTCTTCAAGATTCGGAGATGGNAAAAGCTATTTCCTTAATGCCATACGTAAAGATACTTCGTTATTGGAGGAGTTTGTATTTCTTACATTGTACCCCGTAAACTATCAAGTTGCTGAAAACAAGGATATTTTTGATATGATCAAAAGGGATATTCTTTTTCAGTTAATGCTTCGTGGTATGCTTACTGATAGAATTACTTTTACAAATTCTGAAGCATGGTCATGGTTTATATATTCAAAGGGTGCGAATCTCGTGTGGGATCTTCTTAAGGTCATTCCTGAGTTAGGGATCGATTCTAAGGTTGGAACAAGTATTGTCGGCTTATTGGCATCTAAGAAACTATTCAAATCTATCAGAGAAAAGTATGATGCTTTCCGAAAGAAAGATATGAACGATGAAGATGTTATTCTTGATGATTTCTTCAAGCAATCGAAGANTACGCCATATCAATCTGATCCTATTGATTCAATTATTCAACGAATTATAAAAGATTATAAGAGTCAGCATGACAAGAAAATAGTTTTGATTATTGAGGATCTTGACCGCATGGATCCTGCTCATATTTTTAGAATATTAAATGTCCTTTCTGCGCAAATAGATGTTGATTATAAAGTAGACCTAACAGATTTGGCAGATAGGTATCAAGATAATAAATATGGTCTTGACAACGTGGTTCTTGTCGTTGATAACGATAATCTAAAGAATATTTATCGTCATTTTTATGGTCAGTATACAGACTATAAGGGATATATAAGTAAATTTTTAAGCAGTTCTCCTTTCGTTTATTCANTGCAAGAAACCAGAAATGAATATATCATAAAGCATTTGTCTAATCTTACGGGATTTTCAATAAGTGTTATCCAAAATATCTTCAAAAAGGAGACCATCAGTAATCAGACGATGAGAGAGTTAGTCAATTCTTTTGATATAACACGTCAAGTAAAACAGCAACCGACAATTCAATTTAGCAATCGATCAATCAGATTAGATCAATCTGTTTTATTGTTGTGCGCCTTGATGAGAAGATTGAATTTTACTACAGAGGATATTGTAAATAAAATTCTTTCTATACAAAATCTTGATAAAACAGAGTTCCATAAAAAAGTAACTCCTTACATGTTCCTTTTAAAAGAAAAAGTTGAATCCTTATCTTTGTTTTTACAAGAACGGGATGAATCTTTGAGGACAACGGTTCAACGAGTGTTAACTTTAAATGAAGATGGAACAGGAAATCTAGACCCTACAAGATATGCAGTTGGTGAGAATGATACAACAAACTACCGAGACACAGTCTTGAAAATCCTAGAATATGTTGTTTAATTCAAACTCATCGGTATTATACAGCAACAGCTAATGTTCCAAGGTATAGAAGAGGCTGGATCCCTTCAATTAGTCATAATATAATGCTTCTNGAGACGATAAAGAAAGAAAATAGTTTGCTGGATTAAAAGTATATTTATGTGCAAAAAACAAATTACTCCAAATGATTGCTTTGAGTACTTGACTGAACTTGAAGACTCTATTCAGTCCTTATATATGAGTATTGACAATTTTTTGTTTCAAGATATTGATCGCTCGGTAATTCAAGGACTTTTGCCTCAGTGGGTTTGTGATGGGGGAAGATCACCAGAACTTACCCTATCTAAAGAAACGTATGAGAGATTGAAACAAAAATTTGATAAACCTATAATTCGTAGATTCATATACTATTATGACCTATGGAATATTATAGCTGCGATTCAAGATAGATTTGGTGCAGTTGGGATGTTTATGCGGGAATTCTACGCAACTATTCCTTATAAAGTAGTATTTAAAGAACCTGATTACACATCTGCTGTACGGAATTGCGGGCAAAATGAAACAGAAATCCACATAAATCTGAATGGAATATTTGTTGCCCTTGCTTCAACATTTGATCTACTTTCGAAAATTGCCATAGAACAAGGGCAATATTCGAAATACGGTGATTTTTCAAAGTATTCAAGTATGAAATCTGGCAGTAAGGATGGATTATTTAATATTAAAAAGCTTATACACTTAATTAATCCAGCACTTGTCNCTCCGGGAATGCTTTTTGCTGAAAATAGAGATATAAGAATAGTGGAGACATTTCGTAATGAATATGTTCATAACGGGCCGTGGGATTTACGTTGTTCAGTATATTACACTGCTGTCAATGGTGAACCAGCCGATGTTATTGTTTTTGCACCAGATATTGATGAACACGGAAATTTTGTCTCTTCTGGAGCTCGAAACAAGTTCTATTCGCAAGGAAATATGATTAATGTTATTTTACCTACGATTGTCAAATCCGTTCTTGAAACTCTTAAACGTACGATTGAGTGTCTAACAAATTTGTATAAGACCGGAATAACCCAAACTCCTGATAAGAATAAAACTATGCAATGCTTTAAGGAGATAGCTGATTTTTATGCGAAATTTGATGTCTCTGGCTCCAAATCTGACAGTTGAAAATATGTTTAATCTTCATTGATCTTCCAATAACCGCCCTTCTTGGGCCCTATATGTCGAATTAAATGCTCCATCTTGGGAGTTTCTCTTTCGATTGTTCGGGTAGTTACGCCTATTATTTCTGCCATTTCAGCCATNCTGATTGANGGGTTNTCAGTAACGAGNTCCANTATTTTCTGTTGNCGGTCGGTTAATGTTTTACCGACATTTTTACCGACATTTTTACCGACATTTTTACCGACATNGCTNTCNNCNNNCTTTCGNTGGATGGCGGATTTGAGGGGGAAGGAGACNGTGGCGATNGTGCGGTCGCTTTCGATGGTGGGGCGTGTGCCTGTCANNGTCTCCCAGCTTGCGAGTTTGTTCATGCCNTATCCGGCGTTNTCNGCGATGCCTACAAAACGGAAGAGTTTGGCGATGGTTGGGTTGCGGAGTTTGGAGTATATTTTGCCAAGTATATCTTTGACGGGGAGAGGGAAAGCTCCGCCGTTCATAAACTCTATGTGGTCGGTATAGACGCGGATACAGGAGCGCAACGAATCAAAGTGATCGCAGTGCATTACCATGTTGGCGAGGGCTTCACGGAGAACCTTATACTGGCTTTCGTCTGTTGTCGCAAAACCATCGTCCTTGATATGTATTGGCGCATCAACAAGTGTTCGGAAACGACGTAGGATAATCTGGACAGCCTCCCAGATGTTGTCCTGTTCCGGAATGCGGTAGGTGTATCTGACTTCTGCCTGCTGGATTGTCGGACCCGGAATCTCGATATAGTCAACACAGAATGTCGGCACATAGCGAAGGACATAGGGGGCTTTGCCGAACATCAGAAGTCCGGCGTAAGTGAGCAATCCATTTCGGGTGATGTTTACCTGCTCACAGAAGTCCGCATCATCCACCTCTCGGAGGTTGACAAGATTCTGAGTCTGGCT
>JAAVAF010000077.1 GCA_014804225.1 Lachnospiraceae bacterium | reverse complement strand
TCACCCGCAATCTTATCAAGTTCGATAATGGTACCGGGTGCAAACTCCAAAATATCAGAAATAGATTTATTGGTACGACCAAGCTCTACCGTAACCTCCAATGGTACATCTTTGATCAGTTCAATACTCTCTGCGCTTACCATATCAGGCTGCCCTGTTGCAAAGTTTTGGAACTGTGCCGGCTGAATACTTACATTTGGCATTCCGTATCCCATCATCGGCATTCCCATTTGAGGCTGCATCATCGGCATTCCCATTTGAGGCTGCATCTGTGGCATTCCCATTTGAGGCTGCATCTGTGGCTGCTGCATACTCATATCCGGTGCTGGTGCCGCCGGTGCTGGTGTTGCCGCCGGTGCCGGTGCCGGCGCTGATGCTGCCGCTTCTTCTGCGGCTGCCCCCATCATCTGCTGCATGAAAGTATCTGAAACCTCCTTTGCAAAATCCAAAGGATAAAGCTGCATCAATGTAGAGTCTACCAATTCCTCAATCTGCATTCTGAACGAAACTTTTACAAAGTTATCCTCAAGGAATGGTGAAAGTTCATGCGGTTCCTTTGTTTGTAAATCAACAAGACTTGCCTCTGGCGGACTGATATCAATTGTCTTTCCAAGCATTGAGGAAAGTGATGTCGAAGAAGAACCCATCATCTGATTCATCGCCTCTGAGATTGCACTCAGATGCAAATCTGTCAGTTCTACGTCAACGTTTGTACCATCGCCGCCCATCATCAAGTCCGTAATAACCTTAACATCATGTTCTTTCAGCACCAATATGTTTGTACCGTTCAGACCGACCGTATATTTAATCTGAATAAATACACAGGGCTTTTCGTATTCGCTGATTACTTCTTCCCATTTTGTCATCTGAACAATAGGTGTCGTGATATTTACCTTTTTATTTACGAGTGAATAAAGGGTAGTCGCCGAGGTGCCCATACTGATATTGGCAACCTCTCCGATCGCATCCTTCTCCACCTCGGAAAGGAGGTCGCTTCCCCCTGTCGCTGTCGCTGTCGACGCATCTCCATCTCCGCCGCTTCCACTGTCCGCCGCCAGGTCTACGCCATTTAACAACGCATTTATTTCGTCTTGAGATAACATACCATCCATTATCCTATTCCTCCTCCCTAAATACAGATGTTACTCTCACTGCATATGATTCTTTACTTGCGCCCGGAACTGCACTGAATTTCTTTATATTTCCGACATATACATTGAGTTCATCTTCTACACGCGAATCGAGTCGTATGATATCGCCCACCTGTATATTGACAAAATCATTCACTGTGATAACGCTCTTACCAAGCACTGCCTTTACAGGCACATCTACTCTGCGAACCATGCTTTCAATAAACTGCTCGTAATCCTCATCGTCAACCTTCTGCATACTTGAATACCAGAACTTCGTATTCAATCTGTCCATAACGGATTCCAACGTGAAGAACGGCAGACACACATTCATCAGACCCTCTACCTCACCAATTTTGACATTCATGGTAACAAGCGCTACCATATCACTCGGTGAAATAATCTGAGCAAACTGTGGATTTGTTTCTATTCGTTCCAGGAACGGATTAACCTCCACCACATTCTTCCACGGTTCCCTAAGGAGCTGCATACAGATTACCATGATTCGTTCGATAATGCTCATCTCAATTTCCGAAAACTCACGCGCCTTCTCTAACGAGTCGCCTCTGCCACCCAACATTCGGTCTATAATCGCATATCCCAGACCGCTTGTCAGCTCCATAATAATGTTTCCGGGCATCGGCGCAAAGTTAATCACCGTAAGCAGTACCGGATTTGACAACGCATTTGAGAACTCGGCAAACGTTACCGTCTCGGAACTCACCACGCTGACTTGTACATTTTTTCTTAAATAAACCGGCAGATTCGTTGACAGCAATCTTCCATAGTTATCGAAAATCATATTTAACGTTCTTAAATGTTCCTTCGAGAATTTTGCCGGACGACTGAAGTCATAATTCTTAACCTGACGTTCGTCCTTTTCCTGCATATCCTCAACATCTAACTCACCGCTGCTAAGAGCCGCAAGCAGACTGTCAATCTCACTTTGAGATAGTACCTCTCCCATTCGCTATTCACCCCCTGTTAGTGGCATTCATTAAAAGAGGTTTTTTCATTCTATTACTCGATTTATGAATATAAGAAGCTAAAGGATACGCCATAAATAACTTCCGAATCGAACCGCTCGTTAAGCCGTTGGAGCATCTCACTCTTAATCTGCTCGGAATTACTCTGTGCCTCTTCCTTTGTGTAATTTCCCAATACCGAGAAAATAATATCCTTGATGATTCCCTCACTGGTTGCAAGCGTTTCCTCATTATACGTCTTGTAATCTTCATGATTCTTGTTAAGGGAAAGTGATACCGTTCCTACCGCATAGTGACTTTGACCATCCTCACCATTCTTTAGCGGAATCGTCATTTCATCAGTAATGTTGTAAACAGCCGTATCAGCCATCGTGACATTTGTTGTTCCGACATCTGATACCGGAAGTCCGTTGATTTCAAGTCCTACAAGCGTAGCAATATCAGACACAAGTGATGCAGTCTTTCTCGAAGCGCTCGATACACTCACCATCATAATTGCCGACAATACGATATTCACTACAAGTAATGCAATAACGATAATAGATAATAAGTTTCTTTTCATTTTTAGTTCTCCTTTTTTTATATTAATTCATCATGCCTGAGCTTAATGAATTATACACTTTTATCTCAACACGCCTGTTTTTTGCTCTTCCCTCAGGTGTCGCATTATCCGCAATCGGCATGTACTCGCCACGCCCTGAATGTTTTACTACCCCCGGATCAATGCTTGAATTCTCCTTAAGATAATCAAACACAGCAAGTGCTCTGTAGCTGCTGAGTACATCATTATTTTCATAACGACCGCCATTTAACGGAACAGAGTCCGTATGTCCCTCAATCTCAATATCCCACTCTGCATATCTGGCAAGAATCATTCCCACTTTTTTTAATACCGGAATGGCATCTGCCTTCAAATCCGCTCTTCCAGAGTCAAACAAAAACGCGCCGTTAAACGTCAAAAGTACGTAATCCGCATTCACAGATACATCGACTTTGTCTGCAACCATATTTTCTTTCAGTGCTTCCTCAATCTTCTCTGCAAGCGCTTCCGAAAGTTTCAATTTATCTTCCTCGAGCTGCTGAACCGTTTCCTGCAGCTCCTGCATTTCCGCTGCAGTCATCCCAAGGGCTTCCGCTGCTTCCTTAACAGTCTCTTTCGTCGGCTCATCAACAGACGCCGTTTCTGACTTGTCCAGATTGACATCCGGTGCATCTGACTCTGCCGTCTTACCACTTGAGTTTATGTATTCATCGAGCATATTTAACTGACTCACGCCGGCACTAACCAAAATACCATCGCCGATTGCCTGTGCGCCGCCCTTAAAGATGCTGAAGGTTGATTGAAATGATTTTGCCACTTCCTCAAATTTCTGTGCATCGATGGTTGACATGGAAAACAGCAAAACGAAGAAACACATCAATAAAGTACACAAATCCGAGAAAGTACTTTGCCACGGCGCGGGGGTTCCGGGTGGCAGCTTGAATTTTTCCTTTTTTTTCATTATGCAGCTTCACCTCCACTGCCTTCTTCGGATGAGCCTCTCTCCTTCGGTGCAAGGAATGATTTCAGCTTTTCTTCGATGACACGGGGGTTTTCTCCTGCCTGTATGGAGAGCAGCCCCTCTATCATAATGGACTTTGACTGAAGTTCCAATGAGTTGTTTGCCTGTAACTTATTCGATGTTGGTATACAAACCCAGTTTGCAAGCATGGAGCCGTAGAATGTGGTAATCAACGCAACCGCCATCTTTGGTCCCAGCGTCGTCGGATCCGACATGTTCTGAAGCATACACACAAGACCTACCAGTGTACCGATCATACCCCACGCAGGACCCATGGAACCAAGCGTGTCCCAAAATCCCCAACGCACTTCATGTCTGGAATCAATACTGTCCAACTCGGTTTCCAAAATACCTCTTACAAGCTCCGGATCTGTACCGTCTACAATCAGCATGATGCCTTTTTTCATAAAGTCATCTTCAAGATTTCCGGCTGCTTCCTCCAATGAAAGGAGACCTTCCTTTCTCGCAATATTTGAAAGTTCAATAATCTTTGCGATCATTTCCGGCACATTCGTAGTAACCGGCTTAAAAATCAATCCCATACTCTTAAGACCGCCGATATAATTCGACATACTCAATGATGTCAACGTCGCACAGAACGAACCACCAAAGGTAATCAGAAGCGACGGTGCATCGAAGAAATACATAAGTCCGGCAACACCCTCACTGTTTATGATACCGAAAAGAACAAAACCAAAACAGAGAATTACACCTAACAAAGACGCTATATCCACTTTCCACACACTCCTTTTATCATTTAATCCTTTTAAGTATATCAAAAATTATACCTAAAGACAACTTTTTTTCCTCATAATTTTCTTACACACACATATATATAATACTGTACGATTACACATAATGCAAGGTTTTTCTTTTTTCTTCCGCAATTTTCTACATTCCATTTCTTACCTTATGTAAACTCCATACAGCGAATTTTCTTATTTTATGCGCTATTTCCGCTTTTCTCTCCCGTTCGAAAATATGCCTGTTTTGTCGCCGTCACCAGATTTTGAATTTCCAGCCGCGACTCCTTTACAATATATTTTTTTCCGTCCACCAATGTCAGCACCGTATCCGGCGTTTCTTCCACAATTTGGATATAATCCGAATTAATTAAAAATTTTGTTCCGTTTAACTTTGTTACCTCTATCACTGTTCTCAAAGCCTCCCTGTGAAATTCCTTAAAAAGACCCGCACGCTTTTGTGCGGGTCTTATTTTGTTGAAATCGCGAATCTGTACCTTCACACAAATTTGCCATATGTTAAAAATTATTTATAATTTTTAACATTATCTCTTAAGGTTTACAAGTTCCTCAAGAAGCGAGTCTGATGTCGTAATGATACGGCTGTTTGCCTGGAAACCTCTCTGTGTGGTGATCATGTTCGTAAACTCCTGTGCAAGGTCTACGTTAGACATTTCCAACACACCTGTCGTCATATAGCCTGTTCCGCTTGCCTGAATGTCTACTGTCGTACACTCGCCTGAGTTTGCTGTTTCGGAATAAAGGTTATCACCTTCATTCTGAAGACCCATTGCGTTTGCGAAAGTACCGACACAAATCTGTCCTAAAATCGCTGACATACCGTTGCTATAGTTTGCCGTAATCAAGCCATCCTGCGCAATGGAAACGCCTGTCATTTTACCAACAGTACGTCCGTCACTTCTTAAACCGGTAACGGTTGACTTCCCTTCGTTAAATACGTTCTGTGTATCTGTCATATCGATTGATACGTTGGAGAACTTTCCGTCGAGAGAGCTTAAAGCAACTGTAAACGCTTCGTTTCCAGCTTCTCCTACATAGTCAAATTGACCGGTTTCCGCATTATATACCAAATCCCATGAAGTCGTACCATTATTTAAAAGTGTACTAATATCTACTTCTTCACCGTATGAGCTCATACCGAGAAGTGTGATTGTGTACTTTCCGGGATCAACCGAGGTTGTTTCTTTTGCCTCTTGTGTTATGTAAACATCTTGTACATCGCTCTTTTGTCCAAGTCCCAGTACTTTAAGGATATCGCTATAAAGGTC
>JAAVAF010000076.1 GCA_014804225.1 Lachnospiraceae bacterium | reverse complement strand
CTCCTCGCCGATTGCCGCAGTTTCCTGTGATGTCGCCGAATTATTATCCACAAGTCCGGCAATCACATTGATGCCGTCAGTAATCTTCGTAATATCATCGACCTCTGTCTTGAGATTCTCCACAATTCCGTTAATGCGCGATGCTGTTTCCTCCGAACCCATCTGAACATCTTCCATACAAACAGCAGACTCTTTTGCAATCTGTATTCCTTTATCCACTGCACTGGTTGTCTTTTCAATCAATTCGCTGGTCTGTCCCGCTGCCTCAAGCGATGCCTCCGCAAGCTTTTTCACCTGCTCTGCCACAACAGCAAATCCTTTGCCTGCATCGCCTGCCCTTGCAGATTCGATTGATGCATTTAGAGAAAGCATCTCAATCTCATCAGCAAGATCGGAAATCGCAGTTGTCACCTCAGTAATCTGCCTTGAGCACTCGTTGATCTCACTCATCGCAGCGTCCAGTTCACTCATTTTTTCACTTGCCGCCACAAGCGTAGAACTTGCAAGATTGGAAATCTTTACAGCTTCCTCCGCCTCTTTTTCATTGTAGCTGATACCCTCTTGAAGCTGCGATATCAACATTACCATATCCGATACCTCACACGCCTGCGAAGTACAAGAGCCTGCCAAATCGTCCGCCGCCTCTGCAAGCTGTCCCGAACCGTTGTCAATCTCCTGTGTCGCTGTCGCGATATCACCGATTGCTTCTTTCATCTCCTCAATAATCTGTTTCAGTGACTGCTCTATCTGAACATATTCGCCTACATATTCTCTCTCAATCGATACCTTATAATTACCCTGTCCCATCTGTTCAAGCGCAAAGCCAATTTCCTCTATAATTCCTACAAGACTATTTTTCATGGTAGTGATATCTTCTACCATGCGTCCAACCTCGCTGTCATCTGCCACAAGATCAAGATCCGTATGTAAGTTGCCGGCTGCAAGCGCCTCCATCTGCTCTGATACTTTAATAATTGGTACAAGCAGCTCCTTGTTTGCAAATTTTACCGTTTTTGTACACTGTCCTGCCATCTTGATGAAGCTAAGGAGAAACAGTGCCGCGCACAGCGTCTGCAAAACAAGCATGACGTTCTTTCTGCTATTTAATCTATCCTGTACCTCTAGAATCAAAGTATCCGTAAGGTCGCTGATCGTAGTCGCCGTATTGTTGTATTCCTCGCCAAACACAAATTCGGAAGCAATTTCTAAATCCCCTGCAGCCACAGATGCCATCGCGCTCTCTTCCAGAGGCACCAGACCGTTTGAGAGGGACGCAATCTCGTTTAATGTTTCCCACTCTTTGTCCGTAAGATTATTTTCTTCCAGTCCTACCCATGCAACATCTCTGTTTTTGTCAATCTCCAGCTCCTGCATATATGCATCATAATACTGTGTATTGCCCGTAACTGCATAAGCACGAACTGCCGATGTCAAAGCCTTAGAACCTAACCGATACTGATTCAGATACATCGTACAGTCAAGCTGGTTCCTTGACTCCAATGCAAAGTTGACCATTGACAAAAAAAACAGAAGCAATAACACAATCCCTATCACAAGCGATACATTCGTTTCCTTTGCGATCTTCTTAAGTCTCGCAATCTGGCTGTTTTTGCCTGGCACCGGTCCCTGTGCTACATCATTCGTATCATTCATTTCCATTTCATGCCCTCCATAAAGCGCCCGTTTTACACAATATGTTGAATTTTTATGTAATCCAAAGCATTTTTTTAGCAATTTCAACTATAATTATACGCTATTAGAGACTTTTGGTCAATGATTATTCTATTTGACAATTTATTATCAATCAAAATGCTTCCCTTTCCCCACCGCATGATCAATCTTATCCTGCGTCAAAAAAGAAGCCCGTTTCACCGCATCCGTCCCAAACCGTTCCCGTATATCGTCCATAGCACGGTCAAGCTTTTCGCGCTTTTCATAATCTGCATCATCAAAAAGCGTCATCTGTCTGCCGTCACCGGCACGGCTTACATGACTTGTCTGTATCCCCAAAAGCCGCACAGGACGCCCATCCCAAAGCTCCTCAAACAACCGCGCGGCAGTCCGATAAATTTCATCCGTCACATTCGTCGCATGTGCAAGCTCACATTGATGGGATACCTTGGAAAGATCACTGTATTTTATATTGACAGTTACCACCTCTGCCCGCGCACCATCCTTGCGAAGTCGTCTGCCCACCGTTTCCGCCAAAGACATCAGCACCATTCGCGCCGTATCCTCATCCGTCACATCAAAAGCAATCGTCGTCGCATTCCCGTAGCTTTTGGCATCGGCAGGCTCCGCCTCAACGATAGACACACCCTCGCCGTTTGCAAACTTCCAAATCACTTCCCCCTGCTTTTTCAGCGATGCCCGAAGTATAATGACATCTGCGTTTGCAAGCTCACCGATGGTATGAATCCCCAGCGTATGGAGCGTTCTTTCCGTAGAGCGCCCGACCAAAAACAACTCCCCGACCGGAAGTCCCCACATTTTACTTTTCATCTCATGCGGAAAAAGCGTGTGCACCAGATTCGGTTTCTTGAAATCGCTCGCCATCTTCGCCAAAAGCTTGTTGGTAGAAATTCCTACATTCACCGTAAAGCCAAGCTCGTTGTAAATTTCGTCCTTTATCCGCGTCGCCGCCTCCACCGGTTTCCCGAACAGCTTTTCCGTCCCCGTCATATCAATAAAACATTCATCGATACTGCACTGCTCAATCGTATCCGAATATCGCTCCAATATAGCGATAAACGCCTTGGAATACTGCCTGTAAATCTCGTGGCGCGACGGCACCAGCACCAAATTCGGACACTTTTTCAGTGCATCCGTTATCGGCTCCCCCGTCTTTACCCCATACTTTTTTGCCGGAACCGACTTGGCAAGGATAATTCCCCGCCGCTTTGACCTGTCACCGCCCACAGCAGAGGGAATCGTGCGCAAATCCACCGTTATTTCCGGAAACTGCTCGGGATTTTTTAACCGCTCGACTGCCTCCCATGATAAGAAGGCACTGTTTACATCCACATGAAATATCAACTTCTCTGCCATCATCTCTCCCTATTAATATCCACTTACTCTAATATGTTTTCTCACCCGATATGCCACCATGCCAATCACCAGCCCTGCTGCCGCACCCGCAATCATAAGAATCGGCATATAAGAAAGCGGTGCCATGCTTTCCACTACAAGCACCGCCACCGCAAGCTGACCGATATTGTGGCTTACGCCACCCGCAATACTTACCCCGATAATCGAGAATCCCTTTGTCCGTTTCACCGCAAGCATTACCAAAAAGCTCAGTATTCCGCCTGCCATACTGTAAATCAGCATCGACAGATTGCCAAATAAAAATGACACAAGTGTCACTTTTAAGACAAGCACCGTAAACACCCAGCCCGCAGGCATAAAATAAAGCCCTGTCAGCACTACAAGGTTTGCAAGTCCAAGCTTTATTCCGGGAATCCCAAACGAGAATGGAATCAACGTTTCGATATAGGCAAATATCATGGAAAGCGTTGTCAGCATCGCACAATATGCTATCTTTTTCGAATTTGTCATACTTTATCAAACTCTCCCAAATGACACTTGTGTCATTTTTATTCACAACAAAAACGTCCGTACAGTTCCCTATCTTTACAACAATTACTGCGTTATCACATCAATCTCACTTTCCACGCCTGTAACGCGTACGACAAGACGATGCGGCAGACAGATGATATTTTCATTTGTTTTTGAAATCGGTTTGTAAGTCATACAGTATTTATCGGGACAGTCGGCAGACTCCATGTAGGCGCTGCCGCCTTTTATGATAATCCTGTTGTGTCCAAATCCGTTTTCTACATCAATCGTTCTGTCCTCAAGAAGAGAGTATGTTCCAAACTGTTCCCCGTCCACGGATACCGTAATCTCCGCCCCGCCTGCGCCGCCCACAAGCCGCATAAAAAACGCTATCGCTGCTGCTGCCGCCACGATACACAGCAGCAAAAACAAATCCTTTTTTTTCATTGATCAGTAGGATATGATCTCATATCCGTCCTCCGTCACAAGTACCTGTATCTCCCATTGTGCCGAATCCGTTCCGTCCTCGGTATAGACCGTCCAGCCGTCCTCTTCCGATATCTTAATCTCTGCACGCCCTATATTGATCATCGGCTCTATTGTAAACATCATTCCCGGTACCATAAGCATCCCCGTATCTTTCGGGCACACATAGCTCACCCACGGATCCTCATGAAAATCAAGTCCTACGCCGTGCCCTCCGATTTGTCTTACCACCGAATAACCGTTTTCCATCGCAAACGCGTTGATTGCCGCGCCCATATCGCCTATTTTTCTCCAAGGCTGTACATATTGTAAGCCCACATCAAGACTTTGTTTTGTTACTTCCACAAGACGCTTCCGCTCCGCAGATACCTCCCCGATGCAGTACATTCTCGAGGAATCCGAGTAATACCCGTTATAGATAGTCGACGCATCTACATTGATAATATCGCCCTCTTTCAGCACCTCATCATGTGACGGGATTCCATGACACACCACGTTGTTGATCGAAGTGCACACACTCTTGGGAAATCCCTGAAAGTTTAAAGTCGCCGCTACCGCGCCATGTTTTTTGGTAATCTCACATACCCAGTCATCAATCTCCTGCGTTGTAACCCCCGCCTTGATATGTGCGCCAATATAATCGAGAATTTCAATATTAATCTTCGCGCTCTCCCGTATTTTCTCTACCTGCTCCGGCGATTTAATAATGCGTCTTGGCGGCACAAGTATTTTTTTCAAACGATACTCATCAAGCCTTGCATCAAAATCACAGTGGCATTTTTTATACTTTTTTCCGCTTCCGCACCAGCAGTCATCATTTCTTCCTAATTTCACTTCCGTTTCTACCTGAAACGGATTATTTTCCATGATTCTATTTCCCATTTTGCTATCTATCCTCACAAGTTTAAAATCTATTACACCAAGTCAAACAAACTCATCTGATTTGACTCAGGAATATCGCCAAGCAGACCTAGATCGCCCATCAAATCAATCACCGTTTTCGAAACCTTTGTCCTGCTTCTGAAATCATCTTTTGATAAAAATGGACCATCTTTTGCCGCTTCCATCACCGCATCCGCCGCTTTCTCGCCAAGTCCGTCAATACTGCTTAAAGACGGCATAATCTTTCCGTCAATAATCTGGAAATTCCGCGAATGTGCTCGAAAGATATCAATCGGCTCAAATTCGAATCCCCTTGCATACATCTCTTGCACGATTCGCATGTCACGCAGTGCATCCTGTTCTTTATTGGTAAGCGTATCCGACCGTTTTTTATAGTCTGCCAGAATGCGCTCTAAATGCTCTCTGCCCTGACACATGATTTCATAAGAAAACGCCGATGCACGAATGGTAAAAAACGCACAATAATAGGCCAACGGATAATTTACTTTACAATACGCGATGCGCCATCCCATCATGACATATGCCGCCGCATGTGCTTTGGGAAACATATACTGTATCTTCTCACACGACCAGACATACCAGTCCGGGACGTCATGAGCAAGCATATCTGCTTTCCACTCCGCCCAGTCCTTGCACTTTCCTTTTGCGACCGTTCCTTTACGCACCGCCTCCATGATCTTAAAGGACTCCTCCGAATCCAGTCCCATTCCGATTAGATATGTCATAATATCATCACGTGTACAAATTGCCGTGGAAATCGTTGCCTTTCCTTCCTGAATCAGTGTCTGCGCATTCCCTAACCAAACATCAGTTCCATGTGCCAATCCTGCAATCCGGACAAGATCCGAGAAATACTTCGGCTGCGTATCAATTACCATCTGCATCGCAAAGTCTGTACCAAACTCCGGTATTCCCAGACACCCAAGCTTACAGCCGCCGATATCCTCCGGCGCAATTTTCAGCGCAGATGTACTTTGAAACAGCGACATCACATCTTTATCATCGAGCGGAATCTGCGTCGGATCAAGCCCCGTCAAATCTTCCAGCATTTTTATCATCGTCGGATCGTCGTGTCCGAGGATGTCAAGCTTTAACAGATTGTGGTCAATCGAGTGGTAATCAAAATGCGTTGTAATCGTATCGGTTTCCATATCATTTGCAGGATGCTGTACCGGCGTAAAAGAATTGATATCTTCCCCAAGCGGAAGCACAATGATACCGCCCGGATGCTGTCCCGTCGTTCTTCTGACACCCACACATCCTTCCACGATGCGGTTAATCTCGCTTGTCCGCTTATGTTTTCCGCGCTCCTCATAATAATTTTTCACATATCCAAACGCCGTCTTGTCCGCAAGCGTACCGATTGTCCCCGCACGATACGTCTGACCCGCGCCAAAAATAACCTCCGTATATTTATGTGCCTTACTCTGATATTCACCCGAAAAGTTCAAGTCAATATCCGGCTCCTTGTTTCCCTTAAAGCCAAGAAACGTTTCAAACGGGATATCAAAACCGTCCTTCATAAGCTTCTCGCCACATTCCGGGCAATCTTTATCCGGCATGTCACACCCCGCCATACCTGCAAATTTCTTGACTTCTTCCGAATAAAAATCACTATAGTGACACTTTTTACAATAATAGTGCGGGCTGAGCGGATTGACCTCCGTAATCCCAGCCATCGTCGCCACGAAAGAAGAACCGACTGAACCTCTTGAGCCTACCAGATACCCGTCCTCCACGGACTTCCACACCAGTTTCTGCGCAATGATATACATCACCGCAAACCCGTTGCTGATAATGGAATTCAGCTCTCTCTCCAGCCTTGCCTCTACGATATCGGGCAGATTCTCTCCATACATTTCATGAGCCTTTCGATAACAGATATCTCGAAGCTGCTGGTCACTGTTTTCAATGACCGGCGGACATTTATCGGGACGCACGGGTGCAATTTTATCACACATATCCGCAATCAGATTTGTGTTCGTCACCACAATCTCCTCGGCTTTTTCACTTCCAAGATAATAGGCAAATTCGTCAATCATCTCCTCTGTCGTGCGCAGATAAAGCGGCGCCTGATTATCCGCATCCTTAAAGCCCTTTCCCGTCATGATAATCCGACGGTACACTTCGTCTTGTGGGTCCAGAAAATGCACATCGCAAGTAGCGACTACAGGCTTATGGAACTGTTCCCCCAACTTAACTACTTTTTTGTTCAATGCAATTAAATCATCCTCAGAGTTAATATTTCTGAGCCGCTCCGACTCAATCATAAACCGATTATTTCCAATCGGCTGTATCTCCAAATAATCATAAAATCGCACAATATCCGCAATCTGCTCGTCGCTTTTTCCTTCAACAAGCGCACTGAAAAGCTCACCTGCCTCGCACGCACTGCCGATAATGAGTCCCTCGCGATATTGCTCCACTAAGCTCTTTGGAATCAACGGTCTTTTATAAAAATATTTCAAATGCGACTCGGAAACCAGCCTGTACAGATTGATTCTTCCGGTCTGGTTCTTGGCAAGAATAATCACATGATTCGAATGCAGCTTGCGCACCGCATCGACACTCTGCTTTCCCAAATCATTCAATGCCGCAAGCGTTTCTATCCCGTCTTTCTTCAACATTGACACAAATTTAACAAATATTTCCGCCGTGCACTCGGCGTCATCAACCGCTCTATGGTGATTTTCCAACGAGATTTTGAGTGTCTTTGCCACCGCATCAAGCGTATACTTTGCTTGTGCCGTAAGGAGCGTCCGTGCCATTCCCACTGTATCCACATACGTAAAGTCCGTAGCAAGCTGCTGTCTTTTCGCATTCTCTTTGATAAAACTCACATCAAATGTAGCATTGTGTGCAACCAATGCCGCGCTTCCCACAAATTCCAAAAATTTCGGCAGCACTTCTTCAATAGTTTCCGCCTCCATGACCATACCGTCATTGATGCCCGTAAGATTTTCAATCTCAAACGGAATTGGCACCTCTGGATTGACAAACGTTGAAAACCGCTCGGTAATCTCGCCAGCCACTACTTTCACCGCACCGATTTCGATAATGCGGTTTGTAACCGGTGAAAACCCCGTCGTTTCGATATCAAATACTACATATGTAT
Organism: Lachnospiraceae bacterium; assembly: GCA_014804225.1. Lineage (GTDB taxonomy): Bacteria > Bacillota > Clostridia > Lachnospirales > Lachnospiraceae > COE1. Next base: position 4,385 of record JAAVAF010000076.1, on the reverse strand, counting down.
CGTCAAGCGTCTGTCCTTTCCCGTCCGTCACAATCTCCTTGGAGTCGTCTACCAGATACCCCTCCACACCATAGATAATCTTAAAATCCTCGTCGGGTGATACGCTATGGTTTGCGTCCGGAAATGCCTGCACACAGCCATGGTCGGTAATTGCAATTGCCTTGTGCCCCCATTTTTTCGCACGCTTTATGATATCCTTCACATCGGCAACGCCGTCCATATCACTCATCTTTGTATGACAGTGCAGCTCCACGCGCTTCTTTGCACTGTTGTCCATGCGCGTTGTCGTAAAATCAGGAATTTTCATTATGCCGACAACCGTCCCGATCGTAAGCTCTCTATCAAACGTATCGTTTACCGTAACGCCCTTCAGTTTCAAAAAAGCACCCTCTTTGAGCTCATCAAAAAGCTCCTTTAGCTGCTCGTTATGTACAAACATCTTGACCTTGATGGTATCCGTGAAGTCCGTAATCTCAAAAATAACGATTGTCCGCTCGTTTCGGATTTCACGCTTATCCCGTGTACGCACCTTTCCGCGGATTACCACCTCGCCAATCTCACCCTCAATTTCCGCAATACTGATTGCTTCGTCATCAAAATCACGTCCATAAATCACATTGGGATTATCGGAACGTTTCAGCGGTCTTTGCTGCTGCATTCTTGCCGTTTTAACAGACGATTTTTCTCTCACCGGAGAAGCCGTCTTTACCGCTGCCTTTGCATCACCCTCGCGCGAGATACTGCTTTCTCTGGCTATTTTGGGCACTGTGCGATTCTCCACCGCCACATCTCCAAGCGCAGTACCTCCTACCGCAGCAGCATATACCATATGATCGCTTGCCATACCGTCCTTTGCCGTGGCAATCCGATTCGAAATATGCTCCACGATCTTTTGGATCCGAAGTTCATCATCTTCCTTATACTTTCCCGTCACAGCCTGTTTATACGAAGTCGTAAACTTTACAGCAAAACCGCACCGCTCATTGAGCACCTTATCCAAAATGCCAATCAGATCATCCTCCTTGGACTTTGCAATCACACCGTCCTCAAGAACGAGCTCCATTGTATTCTCATCTGGAAACGCAATATCCGCCTGCCGAAACATCGTATAAAGCATATGCTCGCACGCTTTCAGCTCGAGCAAGATACTTTCCCTGTAAAGATCCATAAGCTTTGCAGGCGTGTACTGCTCCGATAAAACAAAGCGTTCATACACTTTGATAATGATATGTTCCCGTGGAAAAAACTGTTTTTTAATCTCCTTCTCCACGCTATAGACATGTTCCTTTTCAATCAGATGTGCACTTCTTATGTAAATACGCAGCAAATCCTTCCGCTTGGTCGCCGTGATTTTCTCTACTACAACCTGCTCATATAAATCGTGCAAAACGCCTTCCAGCTTTAAATTCGGAAATGCCTCAAAAAACTTCTTTTCCATTTGTTTTCATCCCTGTTAATACCTTGCGAAGAATGCCTGTACTTGGCATTCTTCTAAAAACTTAGAAATCTCTTAAGCAGCGTTTTTTGCTGCTTTTTAGAGTTTTTTAGTTTTTTCCCATGCATCCAGTTCCGCCTTCAGTGTTGCCAAAAGTTCTTGCTCCGGCACCTTTCTTACAATCTCACCTTTCTTAATCAAAAGGCCCTCGCCGATTCCTCCTGCAATACCGATATCCGCTTCTCTCGCCTCTCCCGGTCCGTTCACCGCACAGCCCATCACTGCAACCTTAATATCAAGGTCATATCCTTGAACCATATTTTCCACCTGATTGGCAAGACCGATCAAATCAATATTGGTTCTGCCGCAAGTCGGACACGATACCACTTCAATACCGCCTTTTCTAAGACCAAGCGTTTTTAAAATGAGTTTCGCACTCTTAATTTCCTCCACAGGATCTCCGGTAAGCGACACTCTGATGGTATCGCCGATTCCTTGATTTAAGATAATGCCAAGTCCTACCGCAGACTTAATATTTCCGCTTGTCACGGTACCTGACTCCGTAATGCCCACATGGAGCGGATATTTCGTCTGATTTGCAAGGATTTCATGCGCTCTCACACACATCATCACATCCGAAGATTTAATACTGATTACCAGATTGTCATACCCTAAGTCCTCAATGATACCAACCTTATCAAGCGCACTCTCCACAATGCCCTCTGCCGTCACACCGTGATATTTCTCCACAAGCTCTTTTTCCAGCGAACCACTGTTTACCCCGACACGAATCGGAATATTGCGCTCCCTTGCAACACGCACAACTTCGGCAACCTTGTCGCGGCTGCCGATATTTCCGGGATTGATTCGGATTTTATCCGCACCGTTTTCCATCGCCGCAATTGCCATTTTATAATCAAAATGAATGTCCGCCACCAGCGGAATAGAAATTTCCTTTTTAATCTGCGCGATTGCTTTTGCAGCATCCATATCGGGCACCGTGCAACGGACAATTTCACAGCCTGCCTCCTCAAGACGTCTAATCTGCGCCACCGTTGCCGCCACATCATTTGTCTTTGTATTCGTCATCGACTGAATCAAAATCGGGTTTCCGCCACCGATTACCTTATTTCCTATCTGAATTACTTTTGTATGCTCTCGAACCATCTTTTCCTCCAATATATAGGATTATTTTGCAAAAATACGCACAATATCATTGTACAATACAAATACCATAAGCATCATCAACAGCACAAATCCGACAAAGTGTACAATTCCTTCTTTTTCAGGCGGTACAGGTTTTCCGCGCACCACCTCCACAAGCATAAACAGCAATCTTCCACCGTCAAGCGCCGGCAGCGGAAGCAGATTCATGACACCCAGATTCACGCTTAAAAGCACGGCAAAATTAATCATGGTAAGCACCACGGAAGAAATCCCGTACGGCTTCACCGTATCAATCGTTTCGTCAATCGTCACGGCAATCCCCACCGGACCTGACAAATCATTTGCTGAAAGTTTGCCCTGAACCAACATTATCAGACTTTTTATGGTCGCTTTCAGCCAATAACGCACCTCTAGCGCACTATACTTAATCAAGTCAAAGCCTTTACATTCAATTGTTTCGCCAATGGTAAATCCAATATAATATCTGTTGTCCTCCTCACTGAACTTTGGCACGATAGTCGCCGAATATTTTTCATCTCCACGCCGATACGCAATCTCCATCGGTTCCCCTTGATTCAGTGCAGAAGCGATTGTCACCTCTCCTTGCAGATATACGCGCTCACCGTCAACATGCGTAATGACATCGCCCTCCATAAGTCCCGCCTCCTGCGCAGGATATCCCTCGGTAATGGAATATACCACCGGAAGCACCTCTCCGGAAAATCCAACTACAATCAACGAAAGCAAAAATGCAAGGATAATATTAAAAAACGGTCCCGCAAACACGGTAGCAATTCTTGCCCATACATTTACCTCGTTGAATGCTTTTCCGAGCGCTTCCGAATCGGATGGCGCATTTTGCGCCTTTTGCTCGTCTTTTTCCTTCTTATTCTCGTACACGCCGTCCTCGCCCTCAAACATGCACGCTCCGCCGATCGGCAGAAGCTTTAGAACATAACGTGTTCCCCCTTTTTGAAACTTCACAATAGAAGGTCCCATACCAATCGCAAACTCAAGCACTCTAATTCCATTAAGCTTTGCAATCAAAAAATGTCCTAGTTCATGCGAAATTACCACTACGCCAAATACAAGTATAAATACGATTATTGTCTCTAACATGCTTTATTTTCTACTCCCATCAAAATTTCGTCTGAATCAACTCATATGTTTCCTGCTCACTCGCAAGAATCTCCTCTACGTTAGGAGCTTCTAACCGCTTATGCGCATCCATACACATCTCAATAATCTCCGGAATCTGGAGAAAACTTATCTTTTTGTCTAAAAACAGGCTTACTGCTTTCTCGTTTGCCGCGTTAAATACCGTAGGAACGCTTCCGCCCTCCTTTGCGGCACGCATCGCGAGCTTTAATCCCGTAAACGTTTCCATGTCGGGCTTTTCAAACGTAATGCTTCCAAGTTCATAAAAATCGACGCGCTTACCTCTCATCGGTCGTCTGTCCGGATAAAACAGCGCGTACTGTATCGGCAGCTTCATATCCGGCGTGCCAAGCTGCGCTATAATTCCACCGTCGACATACTCCACCATCGAATGAATAATGCTCTGCGGATGCACAACCACCTGGATATTTTCCAAATCCACGCCAAAGAGCCACTTTGCCTCCATCACTTCAAGTCCCTTATTGACAAGCGTTGCAGAGTCAATCGTTATCTTGTGTCCCATCGACCAGTTCGGATGATTTAATGCATCTTCAAGCCGCACATTTTTTAGCTGTTCCCTCGTTTTTCCCCGAAACGGACCACCCGATGCCGTAATCAGAAGTTT
>JAAVAF010000075.1 GCA_014804225.1 Lachnospiraceae bacterium | reverse complement strand
TGATACTGTCCTTCTCATCAAAGGTTTTTACCTTGATAATGTCAAGCTTTTTGTTGAGCTGCTTTTCAATCTGCTCAATTGTCCTCTCGTTGCCTGAGCTTACGATTGTCATACAAGAAACCGACGCATCGTCCGTTTCTCCCACGGCAAGGCTGTCAATGTTGAAACATCTTCTTGAGAAAAGACCCGCAACCTTGCAGAGTACACCCGCTCTATTTTCTACCAATACCGAATATATTCTTTTCATTCTTTGCCCCCCCTATTTTACCAAATCCATCGGATCGATCAGACATTCCATCAGCATGGTGTTATCCTCTTTTAAAAATGCATCAATCTTTGCCTTGGCATCGGACATATTTTCAACCCTGATAAACGGTATGTCATAGGCTGCCGCAAGCTTTTCAAGGTCGGGCGTTCCCGCCTTAATATCGACAACCGAGTAACGATCCTTGTAGGTGTAATGCTGATATTCGCGCACCATTCCGAGATAATTATTCTTCATCACGATAATCTTAACGGGAATGTCATGCTGCACCATTGTAGCAAGCTCCATCATCGACATCTGGAACGAACCATCGCCACAAACCGCTACCACCTGTCTTGCCATATCACCGCGTTTTACGCCCATCGCTGCCGGAATCGAGTACCCCATCGTGCCCATCCCGCCGGAGGTCAAAAAGCGTCCGTCCTTTACAATGTGATAGTTGCATGACCAAATCTGGTTTTGTCCTACGTCCGCAACGTATACCGCATCGTCCTTCATCGCATTAGAAAGCATCGTGATAAATGCCGCGGGATCCACATAAGCCGGATTGGGATTTCGCTTTTGAATCATGGTTTCACGATACTCTTTCAGCTGCGTAATCCACTCCTCGTGCTCGCATTCGTTTACTTCCTCGTTTGTAATATCTTCGAATATATGTTTGATATCGCCTACAAGCGGAATCGCCGCCATCGCGTTCTTTCCGATTTCCGCAGGGTCCACATCAATGTGTACAAAAACCTTGTTTGTGGTAACAAGGTCGGGCTGGCTGATTGCTCTGTCCGCAAGTCTTGCCCCCACCATAATAATCAAATCCGACTCGTTCATCGCACGGTTTGCATAGGCTTTTCCATTGTTTCCAACCATTCCAAAATACATTTCATCGTCCGTTTTCATGACGCCAATGCCCATCATGGTATTGACAACAGGAATTCTGTACTTATGCGCAAAATCCCGCAGTTCACCAACCGCATCACTTAAATGCACGCCGCCGCCAGCACAGATAATCGGTCTTTTCGACTTTTCAAGCTCCTTAATGACCTTTTTAATCTGGACAATATGTCCTTTTATGGTCGGCTTGTACGCACGAATATTAATCTCCGCCGGATATTTAAAGCTCTTTACAGGCGCATTTTGAATGTCAATTGGCACGTCAATCAAAACGGGACCTTTTCTTCCCGAATTGGCAATATAAAATGCCTCCTTAAAAATACGTGGAATGTCATTGACATCTTTTACGATATAGCTATACTTTACAAAAGACTCCACGGCTCCCGTGATGTCTGCCTCCTGGAATACATCACTTCCCATAAGCTCGCTGTTGACTTGTCCTGTGATGCATACCATTGGAATACTGTCTGCAAATGCGGTCGCAATACCGGTAATTAAGTTGGTCGCGCCCGGACCGCTTGTGACAGCACACACGCCCACATGACCGGTGACTCGCGCCTCGCCGCTTGCCGCATGGGCAGCGTTTTGTTCTGTCCTTACCAATATTGTCCGAATGTCCGAGCTCAAAATACTGTTATAAAACGGGGCTATTGCCACGCCGGGATATCCGTATACCGTAGTCACACCCTCTTGCTCAAGACATTTTACGATTGCGTCCGCGCCGTTCATAATGTTCACCCTTATCCTTTCAAATCCTATTTTAATTCAAATAATTCTTTCTATCGTACTAATCTCCTTGTACAACTTCATTTGAACTTTTAAAACACTTTCCATCTATTATGTCATACCGCACAAACAAAATCAATATATTATCAACACTTTTCCCGATTGCATTTCCGCGTATCTTATGATAAAGTATAGTTGTTTCAAAACTATTTGGGGGAGTAATCAAACAATGACGAAAAATAGATTAATTATTTTGATAATTTCACTTTCTGTCTGTCTTTTCGGATGTGGAAAAACAACTGATGAGGAGAAAGCACTCGCTGATTTTTCTGAAGAGATTTCTGATTTTACGGAGTACATCAAAGAAACGGATGAAAAAATCAACAATCTTGACCCAGCCGATAAAGCATCTATAGACAGTCTGCTTCAAATCCTTGACGATATGGACGATGCATTTCAGGCATTTTCAGAAATTGACGCCCCAACACAATATCAGGATATTGAAAATTTAGCACAGGAGGCAAGTGAAAATATGTCACTTGCAGTATCCTACTATCATGCTTTTTTTGAAAACGAACCATTTTCTGAACAAGACGCAGACACTGCATATGACTACTACAAACGTGCGATGAAACGTGTCCGCTACATCGGATATATGCTTACAGGCGGCGAAATACCTGAGGATGAAAATGTCACCATCTATGAGGAAGCAAATGATGGCAATATTCTTCATAAGCTGATTTCCGACGATAAAGAAGAAAATAATACAGCCTCAACAGAAACTTTTGAGGCTGTGGATTAAACAATTGCTACATTGTTGTAAAAAATATTATAATACCGCTGGATTATCAAAAATACCAATAAACAGCGGTATTTCTTTGTCCATATCCATTATAATATAGACAAATGGTCTGTCAAACCAAACATCCTTCGCCTCCTGTGGTCTTGCAGCAGCAAACCGCATCATAATTCCCGTGGCAGCGGCGGCTTCCGTTCCCTCCTCGTCCACAATAACCTTTGCTTTTTGACGCACCAAATCAATATACAAATTGTTTTGTGATTGCCCCAAACTGCTTTCACCAATTCCTTTAAAATTTGCACTTGCAGCATCAAATGCACTTTGCAGTCCCATATTCACCAAACTTTGATTTAATTCTCTATCAAAGCTAATCTCATACTTCGGAAGCTTCAAATTAACTTGCATCGTCTGTTGATTTACAATCATATCATCAATGACTGTGTCAGTCAATTGTTCGCACACATCACGTATTGTTCCGTCCTCATCAATCGGCTTCAATGCCACAAAAGCAAAATTTCCGTCTGCATCCTGCGCAGTTCTATACGGCAGAATAACCCCTTCTGCAAAATCATTGGCGATGTATTGCATCATGCTTTCTTTGTGCATAATCTGCGTACGAAGCTCATTTCCGGTTTCCGAATAAAACGCATCTTCATATACCGCTTCCGAATCGAAGCTGTTCTCCCACTTTGCCTTAAAATAGATTGTATTAAACAGAACAAGACTCGTATTCGCATCAAACGGTCTGTCTGTCATCGTTTCAATCAATCCGTTTGTATTGCGCTTCACCCATTCATTGACATTTTCCACAATCGCCGGATTTGCCAGATTGGTGTGGAACACTTCAGAATGCATAACCGCGTCCATATCCGCGAGCCAACTGTCATATACGGTAAAGTTATCGTTGATCCATGCCGAATTAGCAAGCGTAACTGTTGTATTCTCCGATGTTGTCGGAAGTGCCGTCATTAAGCTGTCACATATCGCCGTGATATCTGTATCATCTCCTAAAACAGCCGCAAATTCCTCTTTTGTACTATCTTGCGCCCCAAGTCCCACCATTGACAGCGCAACATACGCCGACACAGGAGAAAGTACGGGGTTTTCCTCCTCCATGTTTTCTTGAAAAAAGCGATAACTAAAATTATTGAAAGCCTCATAAGAACAATTGGAATCCACTTTATTTTCCCCGCTTAACTGCGTCTGTTCCATTGTCGTTACCTCCTGTTCCCGCTCTACTATTACAGTTTCTTCCGATATGGTATCTTCTCCCGATATCACTTCCACATCCATTGCGGCACTTTTCGCACAGCCGCCCAAAATACACGCTGCCAAGACAACTGCCGCCAAATATTGTTTTCTCATCATCATTCCACTCCATTCGTACGAATACCGCTCTGTCATTCAAACAGCATTCCATGTTACAATAGAGTTTATCATATTTAGCAACATGACGCAATCGATTTTCACATACACGAATTATGCACAATCACACGTATCATCACACTTTTTTGCCCGTTAATATGCACTTCATCACATATAATCACAAATCTGCTTGTTTTATCCAATTTTTACCGTTATAATAATAGTAGTTATACTAAAAAAATTTACAAATAAGCACGAAAGGAAATGATAAATATGACACCAAATTTGAATATGTTCTCTCTGGAGGGAAAAACTGCACTTGTAACCGGTGCAAATACGGGCTTAGGACAGGGAATCTGTATTGCATATGCCAAAGCAGGCGCAAATGTAATCGGCGTTGCAAGAAGAAGCTGTGAAGATACTGCCGCTAAAATTGCTGATTTTGGAGGCAGCTTCAAAGAAATTATTGCTGACTTATCCGATATTTCTGTCGTTCCCACGATTGTAGAACAGTCCCAAAAGGCATTCGGACGTGTGGATATTCTGGTAAACAATGCCGGTATCATCAAACGATGTGATGCTGTCGACGTGTCGATCGAGGATTGGGACGCTGTTATCAATGTCAATGAAAAAATGGTATTCTTCCTCTCTCAAGCATTTGCCAAAGGCTGGGTAAAGGATAACAAAGGCGGAAAAATCATTAATATTGCATCCATGCTAAGCTATCAGGGCGGTATCCGCGTTCCGGCATACACGGCAAGCAAGAGTGCAATCATCGGCTTGACAAGAGAGCTTGCAAATGAATGGTCAAAATACAACATCAACGTAAACGGCATCGCACCGGGCTATATGGAAACCAATAATACTGAAAATTTAAGAAACGACGAACACCGGAGCGAAGAAATTCTTGGTCGTATTCCCGCAGGACGCTGGGGAACTCCCGAAGATATCGCGGGTGCTGCAATCTTCCTTGCATCGGAGGCTTCTTCCTATGTTCACGGCTTTACAATCGCAGTTGACGGTGGTTGGTTAGCACGTTAGTTTTTTATAGTATCAAAAATGACAGTAGTTTATGACACTACTGTCATTTTTTGTTTCAATTCATAAAGAAATGCGTAAACTGTGTAAACCCAAATCAACTCCGCCAATCGTACTTATTGCTAAGATAAGACGAAAACGAATTTGCGTCCTGTCCATACTGATTTCCCAAACTTTTGAGTTCAGCAGACACATTGTCTGATATATGTGATGCCAGATATTCTAACTTCTGTATAAATTCACTCTTTGAACCAAATAATCCCTCGAGATCCTCCAACTTTGCCGCATTCAGTTTACTCTCATCAATCGTCATACTGCCGTCTTTTCCGACTGTGATACCAACTGCACTTAATGCCTCACTGTTTTTCGATGCAAGCTGCCTCAACGTCTGGGCATAGTAAGCATTAATCGGAGAATCACTATCGCTCTCGAGCTGCTTTTTCGCTACATTATACTGCTCGATCAAATTTTTGATATTCTTTACAACCTCCGAATTGTCACCGCTCTCTTTTGCCTTTGCAAAAATATTGTCACTCTTGTCGCTTCCAAGCTTCTTTGCCGCATCCTCAAGCGTCTCTGCCGCATCTTTAAGCTTTTGATACAGTTTTTTATTCTGTATCTCCGTCTTTATCGACGAATTATTCTGCAAACTATTCAACAGCGAATTGTTGCCCTTATCGTTATTAAGATAATCTAATAGCGATGAACTGTTAACCGGCAGTCCCGCCTTTTTTGATGCTTCGTTTAACATATGGGTTGTTATTCTCATCGACATACTTCCTTCCTCCTGTTTCTCTTTTATCCCCATTCATAGTCAACACACAATTTTCGGTATGAGATTTCGAAATTCCTCTCACATTATTTATTTCGGATACAAGCTATAATTCTTAATACCAATTGCATGAATTCGCGATAAAACGACGTAAAAAGCAATTTATTCATTTTTTGCTCGAAATACAATCTCTCCGGTATCCTCATTCATGGATTCTATAATTGCAAGAGACTCAAGCTGTATCCCCGCTGCCCTGATCTCACTGCCGCCTTTTTGAAACCCTTTCTCAATTGCAATTCCAATTCCTTCCACCACAGCGCCTGACATCTCAACGAGCTCTAAAAGCCCCATCAGCGCGCAGCCGTTTGCAAGAAAATCGTCAAGGATTAGCACATGATCCTCTTTTGTCAAAAACTTTTTGGAGACAATCACATCATACATATTCCTATGCGTATAAGACTGTATTTTGGTGCAGTAATTGTCCTGATCCAAATTAATGCTTTTCGCCTTCTTTGCAAAAACCACAGGCACTTGAAACACACTCGCTGCAATTGCTGCAATTCCGATTCCGCTTGCCTCGATTGTTAAAATTTTGTTAATCGGTTTGGCTGCAAACAATCGCTTCCATTCTTTTGCCATTTCCACAAACAGTTTTACATCCATCTGATGATTCAAAAAACTGTCCACTTTGAGCACATTCTCGGGTCTTACCACACCATCTTTTAAAATTCGCTCTTCTAACAATTTCATCGATATTCTCCAAAATAATCGTTTTCCTATATATTTTCAATCTGCCAGTCAATCGGCTCCACACCGTTTTCTTCAAAAAATGCATTAGTTTGACTAAAATGTTTGCACCCGAAAAATCCACGGTATGCCGACAACGGACTTGGGTGTGGCGCCTTTAAGATCAAATGCTTTGGATTGGTCAACATTGGAATTTTACTCTGCGCAGGCCTGCCCCACAACAGATATACAATCGGTCTGTCCTGTGCATTGACCGCCTGTA
>JAAVAF010000074.1 GCA_014804225.1 Lachnospiraceae bacterium | reverse complement strand
GAAAACAAAGCGTACTCCCATATGGCTTGCTTTTCTGATTCTTCCCTTGATTTCCTCTTTTATCGGAACGGCAAACTACCTCAACAATATCGAAATCCTGCAAAGCACATGGCACTCGCTATGGACGCAGCATTCTCTGTTTTTCGCTTATATTTTTATGCCGCCTCTGATTGGCGTTTATGCAAGCTATTTGTGGCGCTTGGAGCATAACGGCACAAACTGGAATATGATTTTAGCACATACCAGCGCCTATCGGATTGTTTTTGACAAAATCGCGGTATGCTCTGTCGTTTCGCTGTGTACGATGCTATGGCTTGGCTTTTTGTTTATCGCTTGTGGATTGATTGCAGGAATTACGACACCTATTCCTGTAGCACTTGTGGATTGGATTGTCTGCGGTTTTATCGGAAGCGTATCCGTCTGTGCGATACAATCGTTTTTGTCGCTTTGGATCAGAAGCTTTGCCGTTCCGATTGGGCTGGCATTGTTTGGCGGTATTGCAGGACTTGTTGTCACCGCAAAGGGCGCTATGTATGCAATCCCTTATGCCTTGTTAAGTGTCGGCCTGCGTGCAAATAACCCGAACCGTGAGCTCGATTACAATCTATTTTTGACTTCATCAGTCATTTATATTCTTTTCTTTTATCTGCTGAGTGTGGCTTATATCAAGAGCCAAGATGTGAAAACGCAGGGGTAGCAATTACCCCTGCGTCAATTGAAAATTGTATTTTTAAATCATACTATTATGTTGTTTCTTATAGTTACTTAATATTGCTGTTAAATTTGCTAATTTTGTATTTGATACAGATGCCTCATATCTGGATTGTGAAAAATTGTTAATGGATATGGAACCACCTATCTTATGCGCAAACTCACAGCATGATATAAAATCATCTCCCAATAAAAATCGATTGGATTTTTGTGTCAGTACAAGTCCGAACCGAAAGTTTGTAATATCTGTTCCATCTAAACTGATTTTGTCTATCATACATGGATATGTTTCTATTGCTTGCTCATTTGCCGCCGTATAGACCTTTTTATCTATGCCTTTATCTTTTGTGTATTTCATAAAAAAATCGATAAACAATTTATCCTGCAGTTCTCTCCCAAATCGTTCCAATCCTATAATTGAGATTGCTGCACCGCTGTCAAACTTTGCAAGTGTACGCAATCCTAACGAATTGTTTATCACACCTGCATAATACGCAGGTTTTTTATATACAAACTCAATCAATGGCATTTACCTCATCTTTGTCTGTATTTTTAAATATAATGCTATTATCATGATGCATCAAGAGATCATATAACAACTTATTGTACTTTGGTTCAATCGCATATGCTAATACACTCATTGTGTTACATCGATCATCTTTAATGATCAGCGCATCACAGCCAAGATGCTCAAATGCCCAGTCTATTGTATTAACCTCTATTGGTTTCTCTAACGTTTTTATTCCTTGCATAATACATATCACCCTTTTTTATTATAACGTCAAACCTACAGAATTGTAAACAACTGTATTCCATGTTTTTATTTCCTCTAAAACTCCCTTTTCTCCATAATCCGAACCGACCACCGATAAAAAACAAACATCAGCGCAAACAGCACAATCGCACCAACTGCTATTATGGCAGTCCAATTCAAGTCTAATTGCGTAAAGCTTGCCCCACCTTCAGCTTTGGCATAAACGATTAGGGCAAACACTCCGATACATCCGGCAAGAGCCATCATAACAACGCTGCTCCTCTCCACAAACTTCAAATGCAATGCTATTTGAAGCGATATGATAAAGTATATTCCAATTAAATAAGCCACATAAAATGATAATTTATCCAAAAAATTTCCACTCTCATTTGGCCATATTAATGTGTCGAAAAGAAAGCATGCCGCACCCACAATAACCCATGTAACTGTCGTAACGAGAAAACCAAATACGTATTTTTCACGCACATAATCAATTCTTCGTATTGGCAGGGTAAATAGAAATGGCATTCCGTTCTCATATTCGTCATATGTAATTGTTGTGAGTGAAAAAACCCCAATCATTAATGTTGCAAACCCAACAGCCCATGCACCATCAAATGTACCTATTTGAAAAATCGTATAGCCCACAATAAAGACTAGAAAAAATATTCCGCGGCTTTTCAGCAAATTAAAATCTTTGACTAATAAACCTTTCATTGATACCAATCCTCCATTTCTTCACTACTTCTGCGTAAGTATTCTCATCATTAAATCCAGACTGCCGTTTTCAATCACGATATCCGGATAATTCTCCAAGTAAAACTGCTTTTGATTTGTAATACAGTTATATCCGAAATCCGCCTCAAAACTGTTGATCAGATAAGTCTTGTCAATCTTTTCAAACTGACTGCGCGTTACCTTAAGCAGACCGTAATTGCCCAAAATCACGTCCGTATCTTCATGCATCACGATGTTTCCCTTGTCAATCATATAAATATCGTCGCAAATCCCCTCCAAGTCGCTTGAAATATGGGAACTGATAATGATGCTTTTCTCCTCCGTTTTCATGTAATCCTGCAGCATCTCAAGAATTTCATCGCGCACGATTACGTCAAGTCCCACGGTCGGCTCATCAAGCACCAGCAAGTCCGCATTATGTGACAGTGCTGTCAGAATTTGCAGTTTGCGTTTCATTCCCGACGAAAAATCTTTGATTTTCTTTTTTATTGGAAGTTGCATGCGTTCACATTCCGACACGAATTTTTCTTTCGAAAAATCACTGTACATCGCAGCAAGCATCGGCACATAATCCTTGATGGAAAGATATCCGCAAAATCCCGAATCCGCAAGCACTGCGCCGATTCTTTGTTTCTCCTGCGCTGTCAGTTCGCACACGTCCTTTCCAAACAGTTCCGCGTTTCCGCTGTCGATTTTTATCAATCCCAGTATTGCTTTGAACATCGTCGTTTTTCCCGCGCCGTTTCTTCCAATGACTCCTGTTACCTGTCCTTTCGGTATTTCTATGGAACAATTTAAACGAAAATCATTGTATTGCTTCTTTACCTTATCTAACTTTACCATAATAATTTCTTCCTTTCATACTGTTATGAAGAACACTGCTCTTTGCGGACTTAGAAATTCTCTTCACACTAACTATCCATGAGCACGATCTCAAACATCTCCCGGATATCATCATTTTCCAGTCCACAGCTCCTTGCCTTTCTGATCGCGCTCTCAAACTCCGCCTCGACTTCCTTTTTGCTTTCCTCAAGCATCTGCGCTTGATTTGCGCATGTCACAAAACTGCCCTTTCCGTGTACAGTAACGATAAAGCCCTCCGCCTCTAGTTCGTCATACGCCTTTTTTACGGTCAGCGCACTTACCTTCAAATCCTTCGCCAATGTCCTGACAGACGGTAACATTGTTTCCTCCAAAAGCTCACCATGTATGATTTTTTCCTTTATCCTGCTCACAATCTGCTCATAAATCGGCTGCATTGTATTGTGATTAATAATTAAGTTCATATCAGTCCTCCATTTCTTCCTCCCCTGTACTTGATATAAACAGTATAAAACAGTTGATAACTGTTGTCAACTGTTTTATACTGTTTATCTAAATTTTCCAATAATAACGTTGTCTAAGCTATACTTCAACGCCTTTCATCACACATAGACTCTTCAATAAAATTTCAAAACTTAACACATTTTTACTGAATATTAATGCAAAAGTAAAAATCAGGAAAGTGTACAATATTGACAAACTTCCCTGATTTTTATGTTTTTCTATTAATACCCTATGCACTTAATAGATATACTTCCTGAAAAATCATTTACGCCTGATACTTTGATAGTTGCTTTTTTTCCTGCCTTAATATCAGAAAAATTATACGTATAATTAAGTCCAGATGTATTCATCTTTTTCACATATTTTTGTCCATTCAATAACTCTTTATTATAGGTTACAACCACTTTTGGTTCAGCCCCAACTGGTACTTTATATGTCTTCGATATACTGTCATAAGAAATACCTTCCCCAACTAGCGTTGCTTCTATAGAAGCTGTAGAATTTAATCGTCCCTTAACTATTTTAAAATTCTTAGATAAAACCTTAGTACTTTCTTTATAGTTTCCTCCCGCTATAGCATGTATTTCTATATATGGCTTAATTTTCCCTGTAAGACTTTTAAAATCTCCCACATAAGTTATGGTATAATCAACATCTTCTTTTAATACTCTCTTACCATCTTTAACAGTCACATATAAGTATTTTTGCTCACGGCCATTGTAATACAGCGTAGTATTTTTCACTTGCAATTTACATTTTCCTATTTCTTTGGGCTCTATGGTAAATGGAACCGTAATACTACCATAATAACCATTATAACCATATATTATTGCATATCCCGTACCCGCTTCTACATTATCTTTATATACTATTTTATAGTTTTTAGAAGAAAGTTTTTGATTTCCCTCCATAACAATAATACTGGGTTTTAAAGCTTTTCCTGTAAATATCAACGCCTTATTTGCAGATAATCGTGCATTACAAGTTTTCTCAATATCTTTGTACTCTGTACTATAAGGAGATAATAAGAACGTAGTCCCTTTGCTCTTTGTTCCTGTATAATTTCCCTTTCCTATAATAGTTACTGTTACCTTAGTCGGTGAAGAAACTTCCAATTGAGAAAGCCTAATATCAAAATCTTCGCCATATACAAGAAGTTTTGTATCATCCATCACATGCATCGCATTACCAACATTGTCAATCAAATTGTCCGAAACCATAAAATCCGGGATTGGTGCAATCTTAACTTTATCTATATTCTTTTCCTTAATTGTAAAATCAAGTTCTCTCGAACCTGAAAATTCTCCTGTTCCATAAACGATTATTTTACTGCTACCTACTTGTAAATTATTCTCATATTTTAAAATATAATCTGAATTTTCTTTAAGTAGCAACTTTTTATTTCCCGTTATATATTTTACAGTTATCTCTGGCTTTATATAAGATCCTGTATATATCATATTGACATCTGCAGCTTTTTTCAGACTAACCTCAATATCGTCTGCATCAATGGGATGTCCTGACCAATCAGGAATAAAATCCCATCCCGCATATAAAACCATATCTTTTGTTACTATATCATTTTCAAAATCCCATTTTGTAGTTTCATCCTGTCGATACAATGATATATACCATCCATTCAATGAATAGTTCTCTTTTGTCACATCTTCCGGTTTTTGTACTTTTTCACCTTCCAATACAGCCTGTTCCGCAACTTCTAATCCACATAGTGTTTCGAAAGATACCTTATGCCTAAGTTTTGGGATCTCTTCTTGCACTTTCAATATAATACCACAAACCGAACAATGACTTCCTTCTGTCTTTCCCGATTCTGTGTATGTAGGTTCTACCGATTGATCAATAACAATTGTATGCCCTTTCGCAGGAATTTCTTTTTGCGCTTCAAGTATTGTATTGCAAATTGAACAGTGACTTCCCTCTGTCTTTCCCGATTCTGTACACGTTGGCAATATCCCTTCATCTATCTCTAATGTATGTCCCAATGCAGAAATTTCTCTACTACTTCCTTCTTTAATATCATTACATACAGCGCAGTGAATACTTTCTTTTCCTATCTCCACACAAGTCGGTTGTTTATCAATTACATAGTTATCTTCCCATATATGCTTTACCTCTATCGCTACAAAATCTGTTATATCGGGATTTTCTTGGAGCACTACACTTATTATTACAATACCAGCACTTAATCCTTTAACAATTCCTTCATCGTTTATATCTGCCGTTTCCTTATCACTTGTTCCCCACAATAAACCATCATCAGCCCCATATTCTTCCGGCGAATATATTACGTATTCTGATATATTAGCAGACTCATTTTCATCAATCGCCAAATAATGCATCGTATCAGCATATTTATCAATATAAATCTCTGGAAGTGAAAAATCTATTTTTTCTATTGCTATCGGTTTCCATACCGCATATACTTTATTAGATGAATAACACTTGCTTTTGGGATTAAAATAATTTCCTAATTGTGTTTTCCAATTTTCAAATACAAATCCCTTTTTTACCGGATTATCAATTTCTTCTGCTATAGAATTCCCCATTTTACAAGTTACTTTTTTCAATAGTGTATTATCATCATAAAATTCTATTTCATAATTAATGTAATTATTCACTTCACCACTATTATTATCCAAACCACTCATAAATGAATTTGAATTATATGTACCATCATAAACATTTGTTACTGCCCCTGGCGCTGTATAAATTCCATGTTCGGTAAAACTCGGCTGCTCATTAATTATATCATCATCCTCACCAATATTAATCGTTCCTTTTCTATTATAGACCGCAAATGAATTTGCATACAAGTATGATGTTGAGATAGAAACAATAGACATGTTTCCTGATAAATAATCTACTTCTCCCCCATTACAATATATTCCAGCTACACTACTTGTTGCATAATATGCACTTGTTCCTGTAGCCGCTTTCCCAAATATAGTTGGCTTAAACTCTTCAACTACACTGCTCCCACTATTGTTATATACGCCATAACACTGTAAAGAGGCAATCGCGGATCGAGAAGTACATGTTGCCGATAAATCCATTGCTGTACCTTTTATAAAACACGTTCCTTTATTATCAATTCCATAAACATTAAGAGTTGCAATATTTGATCCTGTCGTTGAAACGCTTTCTTGCACATTTAATGTACAATCAAAAATTTTCAGAACACCATTACTATTATTCTGAATTACAGAAACTTCATATAATCCTGAATTTGATAAGAGGCTTATCACTCCTTTTCCTTTAATCTCCAAATTACCATTATTAATAAAACCTACGCTCACATCAGATATTTTCAAATCAAATCCATTTAGATCAATAGAAATATTGACTCCAGAAGGAATATTTATTGTACTTTCTTCTTTAATATTTCCTAATAACTGAATTACATTCTCACTATTTTCATCAATAAGTGACAACGCTTCTGAAATATTTGAACACTTTATATTCTCATTCAGTAATAGACCTTCTTCTGTTGTTCCTTCTAAGTTATCCACAACATCAGCATTTTCATTTATTTCTTGTGAAAAAATCTCCGGTACTTCTTGTACTTTTATTGGTGATTCTAATTCTGTTTCACTAAAATACTCCGTTTCCTGAATCTTTGAATTGGATTCTATATAAACTGTTTCTTCCTCTTCAAATTTGCTATAAGACTTTTCTTCCGTATTTTTTTCTGTTGAATATTCCTGCAATGCCGCTTCTGTTATAGGCGTCGCTTCTTCCACTTCAAGAATAGTAGAACTTTCAGCCTGAGCATTTATGCAGTTCGTATTCATTCCAACTGCTACAATTAAAACAATTGCTATCGCTTTTTTGACACTTATCATAACTACCTCCCATTCAAGTATAACGCAATCTGCTTTTTGCTAATTGATAACAAAAATATTTAAAAATATGAATTATTATATCATTTTTTAAATTTTATCATGTTCATATATTTAAATCAATGTAAACTGTATTTTTGTCTTTTCTGTTCCCATCATAACACTGTTCAAAAAAATAATATACTTTAAAGTTTCAAATACAAAAAGTTCCATAAATACTATCCAAATCAGATATATTTATGGAACCTAAAATGATTATTCACTTTCCATCAAACGCAATCTGTACTAATTCTTCGCGTCTGCTAATCCCCATTTTTCAAAAATATTCGAAGCATGCTTTTTTACGGTGGTTTTCGATATGTATAACTGCTCGGCAATTTCTCCGTTTGACTTTCCTTCCGCAATCATACCTGCAATCTCAAGCTCTCGCTTCGTTAATCCATAAGCTTTGAGTTTCTCCGACAAATTCAAGTCCTCTTTTTCTTCATCCTCCACACTGCTTTTCACAGGATCTGTTTCGCCACGCTTCTCCTCACTCTTCTCCGAAAAGAGAATCTGCATACAAAATCCATACAAATGCAGTTTTCTTTGGCTTATTGTTAATTTAACTGGCTCTCCATATTTATCAAGTCTCTTTACCAATTAACAGCAGGAAATCCCCTGGTTTCCATACTTTGATTTCAGCCTTTCATTCCTGTATTCTTCCAGCGTTTTTCCTGTATCCGGAATAATGCCCGTTAGAGATTTAACAATCGACTCCACATCTTCTCTGTCTTCTGTTAGCGCTTCTTTCTTTTTTTTCTCCCTTTTTCTGACACTGACTAAAAATTCTATATAGGAAACAGCCTTGTCGTAATCCTCTTCTTCCAAATCTTCCAGCAGGTGATTTATTTTTAAAGCCATAGACTGCATAAAACGCCTCCTTCCTCTTTTATTATTATATGCTCTCACCCTTGTTTTTACAAGATTTCTACAGTCAAAACCAATAAAAAAGAATATCAAAGGGGTTCTTTCCCGCCAAACGCAATCCGAATCAATTCCTCGCGTTTGCTAATCCCCATTTTTTCAAAAATATTCGAGACATGCTTTTTCACGGTGGTTTCCGATATGTATAGCTGTTCGGCAATCTCACCGTTTGACTTTCCTTCCGCAATCAGACCTGCAATCTCAAGTTCACGCTTCGTCAATCCGTAAGCTTTGAGTTTCTCCGACAAATTCAAGTCCGCTTTTTCTTCATCCTCCGCTCTGCTTTTCACCAGGTCCGTTTCCCCGCGCTTCTCCTCACCCTTCTCCGAAAAGAGAATCTGCATACAAAACCCATACAAAAGCGGTCGAAAGCTCATCGCAATATCTCGCAAAAGCGCACTTTTATTCTCATAATTATCCTCATAACTTTGCAGCTCCATAAAAAGAAGCAAAAACGTCTGAATAAATCCCGCCTCGATTGCCTTTCTCCCAAAAATATAGCCAAGTTCCCCGCGGCTGATACCCTTCTCATAAAACGGAAGCGTCAGAACAACCGTACCCAAAACCATCAACAGAATAAGCCTGATGTCAATCAGCTTCCACAGATCAAAATGGAGCGCACCCGCAAGAATAAGGATATACAGAATCAGAGAAAGCAGCACCTGTCCTTTTCTCCTCATAATCATTTCGTCCTTTTACCGTCAAACTCCTCATGTTTCTGTTCAATAACCTGCATTTCGCCATTCCCCGCACTGATTCTGTCTGTCTTAACAATCTCCGCATCGATCGCGCTATCCTTGATGGTGTCATTATTGACAATGTCAGACTTGACATTGTCTTCACAAAGCATATTTAACTGCAAATTCAGCCGTGTCCGCAAGGGCAACAGCAAAATCACGAAAAACGTAGTATACGACAACGGTATCAAGGAAACTGCCGTATAGAGAAATGCCAACTCCGCATCAGGCGCATTTCTCATAATCGCAATACTAAACTGAAAGAGCACACTGAATATTCCCGCAGTCCACAACGCCTTAATGGTAAAGGACACTGCTTCCACAGCGCGCATCAGTTCCAATCGTTCCGCCTGCGCTTTCCGTTTTGCTCCAAGGCGAAAAGCATTGTTTAGGTCCTTCAAAACACCTGCATTCAAAAGCATTGGCACAATCAATAAAACCAATATGATAACGCTCGGCATATCAATGAAATATACCAGCCCTTGAAGACCGCCTCCGCCTGTGATTGCCATAAAACCTATGACCAACACCATAAACACAAAAAGAGATAATAAATACATATCGTTTCCTCCTTCTTCTTTAAAATATTTTATCATCAAGCAGCTTGTGTATCTTGATTTTAGCAATCTTACGCCGATATTCCCATACTTCTTTGGTAGTATTTTCGGTAGTATCTTAACTTTTACTGCACATAAATAAAAATCCACGCAAACAAAACGTTGCAAATGGATTTTTATCTACCTACTTTTTTCTCTTCACAAACAACTGCACCTCAAACGGCTGCAAAAACTCTTCCCGTTCGCCCTCAACCATCTCATACCAGCCGTGCAAATGATAAACCTGCTCATCGTCCGTATGATTGATCACAAAAAGCCAAATACTGTCCGATGTTTCACGCGTGATCATTTCCACCTCATCCGCTGCGGTACCGAGTGTTGCAACATCGCTTCGCCTTGTAAAATACTCCACCAAGTCCTCCATCAGATCATTCCCCGGCTCCGTACCGATATACCACGCAATTCCCTTTTCATACTTATTTTCGGTAACCGCTGGCAACTGTTTGTAAAAACCCGTGGAATATTCTGCCAGTGACCTTGCACCCTTCAGTTCAATAAGATCGCACCACTTTTTAATCAGATACTCTTTTTTCCCGTAAAGCACACCGCCTGTCGCCTCCAGCAGGCAGTCATATTCCGGTATCGTAATCCCGCAAAGGTCGCCAAGCCGCCCGGGAAGCTCTCTGTCCGTCATGCACAAATTGGTCGCATCCTTCACGCCCGTGCGCATCGTCAGCACCAGATGCCCGCCGTTTTCCACATAGTCAAAATAGTGCTGCTCCAACTCCGGTATCATCAAAAACTGCAGCGGCGCAATCACCAGTTTATACTTCGACAAATCATCCGTGTCCTGCACAAAATCCACAGGAATCTTCTTCTCATAAAATGCCCTGTAATACTTGTAAATCTCCTTGACATATGTGAGCTTCGGGTGATGCGGCTGTATCTGAAAGGCATAATTCTGCCTCACATTGTATACAATCGCCACCTCAGGATTTGGCATACTGCCCTCAAACGCATCCATATGTTTTGCAAACGTTTCCGTTAAATGCTTTATTTCATCATAAACTCTTCCCGGCTTGCCGCTATGTCCCAAAATACCGTGCCAA
This sequence comes from Lachnospiraceae bacterium, assembly GCA_014804225.1. GTDB lineage: Bacteria > Bacillota > Clostridia > Lachnospirales > Lachnospiraceae > COE1. The sequence goes on along the minus strand of JAAVAF010000074.1, from coordinate 3,257 downwards.
AACTGCTCCGTTCCCATCGCACAGGTGCGCCACCGGAAAAATACGACGGCGTCCGCGCCGTGTGCCACCGACTGCATTGCCCACGCTGAAATTTGCCCCGGTTTCGGCAGTCTTCCCATAATTTCCCAGCCTGCAATTCCCGACTGCTGCTCCATGATCCAGAACGGCTGCTTTTTGTAACTGCGCACCACATCATGCGCCGCAGCTGTTTCGTAAAGCGGTTGATGCGGCTGAGGGTGCCAGTGTCCCGCCGGATAAACATCATTCGACACAAAATCCAACAATTCACCCAAATCGTAATAATTCACTTTGTCGTCAAAGCACATATAGTTATGCGTAATAAAATGATTCGGGCATTTCTCCCGAATGATATCCGCCTGCCATTTTGCAAAATCCACAATCAAATCCGAACAGAAACACTTCCAATCAAGCATCGCGGACGGGTTCTCACCGACTACCGTCACAAGCGGCGTACCAATCTGTGAAAACTTGTTGTAGCCCTGACTCCAAAACGCTGTTCCCCACGCTTCATTTAACCGCTCAATCTTCCCATATTTTCGTAAGAGCCACTTTTCAAAATTCAGTCTGCATGCATTACACATACACAAATCCGCGTGAGAGTTTCCAAGTTCATTGTCAATCTGCCACCCGATCACGCCGGGATTATCTGCAAATTTTTCTGACATTGCTGTCACAAATCGTTTGATGTGCGCACGATACACCTCGTTCGACTGGCAATCATGATGCCTTCCGCCAAAACGCCTTCTTCTGCCTTCTCTGTCAATCGGCTGTATTTCGGGATTCTTATCAAGCATCCACTTCGGCGGCGCAGCCGTCGGTGTTCCGAGTATGGTTTTAATGCCATACTGATTGAGCAGATTTACAGCATCCTCTAGCCACTCAAAATGAAACTCACCCTCCTGCGGCTCCATTTTAAACCATGAAAACTCCGCCATTCGTACGACCTGTACACCCATTTCTTTCATCAGCTTTGCGTCCGTTTCCCAACGCTCCCGCTCCCAATGCTCCGGATAATAATCCACGCCAAAATGTATGCTCATACATAACCTCCCTATTTCGCCAACTGCCTTACAGCCATCACAACCAGCTCATTCCCCGTAAAAATCAAAACAACCTTACCAAAGCATTCAATACCGCAAATGCAAGTAAAATCACTGTGCCTTCCGCCACAAGCGCCACAGGCTTAAACCACTTCCATTTTGCCGTTAACGGTATTTTGTCAAGCACGATATCCGAAACGGTAAAAAACAGAAACAGCCAGAACGGCAAAAAGCATTTCACCACACCGCTTTCCCCGATAATGGTACATACAAGCAGACTAACCCACGCGCCAAAAAGCGCGATAACTGCTGCCGGAAAAATTTTACCTTGCAAGATATTTTTTAATTTCATCCAAAACCTCCTGCGATTCCCAAAAATCATCATGCCCGATACCGTCCATTGTCACAAAGTTGCAGCCGTTTTTATATTTTTCCACAAGCTTTACGCCGCTTTCATAGGAAACCACCTTATCTGTATTTGACACCAGAAGAAGCGGCTTGACATTCACTTTTTCCGCAAACTTCACAGCACGCATCTTAAAACTCACAAGTCCTCTTAACGGTCCGTGGAACACGTTTGCATAACTGTTATACAAATCATAGCCGTCCGCATATGGCGCTAACAATATCAATCCGCTCGGCTGTCGTTCGCTTGCCACATAATTTGCGACACCTGAGCCGATTCCATATCCCATAAGAATTACATTACTTACATCACTTCTGTTTATCAGATAATCATACGCATCGAGCCCCATACGCTTGAAGCTTTTTTCCGATGCGGCGCCCTCACTGTTTCCATATTCGGGGTAGTCAACACAAACAAAATGATAGCCGCTAAAAATCGAACTCATATTCTCATTTTCTAACAGTTCCAAAATTCGTCCTGCAGCGTCCTCACTATTTTTGCCAAAATAAAGCACCGCCGGAGCGCTTCCCTGTCCGTTTCGCAACATCCAGCCGCTAAGCGTGCCACTGTCCGTATCAAAACGGATCTCTTCAACGATTCCGCTTTGTACATACGCATTTAAACTGCGTTCTGCCCTCTGATTATGCACGGGCGTAAACAACAGCACAGGCGCAAACGCACAAATCGTGGTGCTGAAAAAAGCGATTAATGCAAACAAAATAAACAGCTCGTCCGCCAAAAATTTTTTGGTAACACCTAGCTTCTCTATCACAAAATCATATACAAGCTTTAAGACAAATAAGATCACCGCCGCACTGAAAATTGCAAGCGCAAGCACTTTCACACTTTTTTGTCCAAAAAGCGCAAACCACAATAGCGTAATTACGACACTTGCAAAAATTCCCGTCAATGCGGATTTTCCTAATTTTTTTAAGTTCTCCGTAAACATTTTCATGTTTTATATCCTTACAACCAAATTTTCTACAAGTTTCGCGCAATGTGCTGCTGCTGCACGTTCAAATTCCGGATAATCCATATGCGCGCTGCCGTCCGCCTTATCCGAAATCGCGCGGAGTACCACATAAGGGATCTTGTTTAAAAATGCCGCGTGTGCAATCGCTGCGCCTTCCATCTCCGCACAGGAACCGCTAAAGAGCTTAATGAGTCTGTCCTTTGTGTCCCCGTCCGAAATAAATTGGTCGCCGCTCACCACACGTCCCTCATACACGCCAATCTCGGGATTGACCTCTGCGCAGACTGTTTTTGCCTGCTCTACAAGCGTTCTGTCAGCCTTGAAAAATGAGGTTTCCATCTGCGGAATGATGCCCGGCTCATAGCCAAGTCCGCTTACGTCCATATCGTGCTCGCACGCATCTGTTGAAACGACGATATCACCGATATTGATTTCGGCGCGAAGTGATCCCGCTACGCCTGTGTTGATGACTGCGTCTACATCGAACAAATCCGCCAAAATCTGTACGCACATTCCCGCGTTTACTTTGCCGATACCGCACTGTACAATAACGACTTCTTTACCGTTTAATGTACCTTCATGAAACTTCATTCCTGCTTTTTCAACAATGTTTTTCACTTCTGTTTTTGACTTCAGTTCGGCAACCTCAAGCTCCATTGCTCCTATAATTCCTATTTTATTCATTTTTTATAACCTTACTCCTCGTATAATAAGCCTATACCCCAGATAAACAGGGTCTGGGCTTATTCTTTTTATGGTATAGAGGAAGCACATTTCTGGAGGATCTCTCCCTGAGTTTCATCCCCTATACAGTTTA
>JAAVAF010000073.1 GCA_014804225.1 Lachnospiraceae bacterium | reverse complement strand
GGTATGAAAAATTTAAGCGAGTTGTTTGAAAACCGTTTTTTTCTTATGGATATTGGCGTGACGCAGTCCGTCAATCTAAATGGCGAGGCGGTCGAAGTTGGGCGGTATGCGGCATTTTCGCCCAATAAGGGACAAAAGGGACACCAAGCTGTTGAGGTGAGTAATGATTACAGATATTTATGCGAAAAATACCACATCGGTGCAGATTGCATATGTGTTCTAAGCGGAGAGGGGATGCTGTAGAATGGTTGAGCTTGAGACTTTATTGACTTCGATTGCATCTTCCGTGCAAGCCTCACAGGATGCGATTCAGCATAATGCGTATACAAATTTTATGAAATATTTTGTTTCAGACAAAAACGACAGTATGATACTGTCTGAGGAAAGCGACGACGACACGATACTGTCTGAAGGAAAAACAAGAGATGAGGCATATATGCCTGTGTTTCAGTATTTTAAGACGCCGGCTTCACCTGACGATGCTGGTGTTGCTGTTCCCATAGTAGCGTTGGTAAAACACAATTCGCTGGTTTTGGATGGTGTAAAAGTAACTTTAAACGTAAGCGGTGTGACAAATGGAAATCATTTTATGGTCAATACGGAACCGATGAATGATGAACAGGGGACGGAGCATCATCAGATTACATTAGAGTTTAAAAAGGAAGAACCGACGGAGGGAATGGCAAGGATACTTAATGCATATAATCGGTTTTTATAATAAAAAAGGAGGAATGTTATGGCTATAGCAGAACAATTTGTGGGATTACCGCTTGGACAGCTTATCGCTCAGCCGCTTGTAGAGGTTGCAAAAGGACAGGCAGAATTATGTGAAGTTTATTTGTCGTATTTATTTCGTATGGCTTATAAAGATGGTAAAGCGGACGGAGAAACAAATATCCTGAAGTTTACGCTGAATCGTCAGATTATTTCGGAGGAAGGCGCTTCAGAGGTTGTACCGATTGAAGTGCAGGCGCCGCTGTTATCTCTGGTACCGGTTCCGGCGTTCGTGATGGATGAGGCGACTGTGCGCTTCAATATGGAAGTGACAGAGCAGACCTTAAGTAAAAATACAGGAACGGAAGAAGTGACGAGTAGTTTCGGTTCAAGCTTTTGGGGATGCCATGCAAATATTACGGGAAAAGTGTCGGCAACACAGGAAAATACAAGAAAGACGGACGATTCCGCAAAGTATGAAATATATGCAAGGGCAGTTCAGCAAGAGCCATCGGAAGGCATGGCAAAGCTTACGTCCATTTTTGCTTCTGTAATCGAGCCGGTTGTGATGAAGAGCTGATAAAGGAATGAAACTGTTTCTTTGAGACGTTGACATTCAAAATCGAAAGAAGTAAAATAAAGTAGCAGATACAATATCTGAAATACTTTATAGTAAAGGGGGCAGAAACCGGGATAAAGAATCTCGGTACGGAACAATGAAAAAGATACAAACGAAAATCATGATGATGGTTGCAATCGCAATCGTAGGAGTTACTGTAGTAAGTGTTTTGCTGAGTAAGGAAATTACTTACAAATCCACAATATCGGCATTGGAGCAGAACTTGCAGGAAACAGCAAGATTGGCTGCTACTTCGGCGGAACACATGATTGCAACGTACACCGGAACCGTTTCGGAGATAGCCTCCAATCCGACACTTACAGATAATAAAATAACATCGGAGAAAAAGCAGGAGTTTATACAGACTAAGGTGGATACATACTATATGCGTTTCGGCGGTATTGCGGATACAAATGGGTATGATCCGATTCATGATGTAGATATTTCCAAGGAGCCCTTTTTCCAGGCAGCTATGAATGGAGAAAGTTATCTGTCTGCACCTTATATAGACGGGAATGATATGTATTTGTTTGTGTCTGCGCCTGTTATGAAAAATGGGAAGGTTGACAGCGTCATTTATTTTCAGTGTGATACATATATTTTGCAATCCATTATAGAGGATATCAAGATTGGAGAGCAGGGAGAGGCATATATTCTCGACAAGGAAGGCACAACGATTGCTTATTGGGATGAACAATCCGTTTTGAATAAAGAAAATGCGATTCAGAATGCAAGAAGGAATCCCAATGACAAAGACGCGCAGGCCGTTGCAGCGATTGAGCGCAAGATGATTGCTGGAGAAAGCGGCGTTGAGGAATTCTATTATGAAAAGGATGATTCCAACAATATTCAGGCATATACGCCAATTCATGGAACAGATGGTTGGAGTGTTGCAATCGTGGTTGATACAGATGAATTCTTGCGTTCCGCGTATACCGGAAATACGATTCAGACGGCAGTTTGCCTGGGATTGTGTGTGATCGTTATTCTGGTTTCGTTTGGCGTCAGTCATTCTATTGCAAGCCCTGTTGTTCAATGCGCAAAACGGCTGCAACAACTTTCGGAGGGTGATTTGAAAAGTAGTGTTCCGGTGGTGAACGGACGAGATGAAACACGCGTTCTATCAGACGCTACGGCACAGCTTGTAAATAATTTTAATATGGTAGTGAATGAAATCGGCAGCGTACTTGGGGGAATTGCAAACGGAGATTTGTCGAAAGAAAGTAAAACCGATAATTTCCCCGGCGACTTTAGGATCTTGCAGGATTATCTAAGAACAATCAATGATAATTTAAATCATACGCTGGGTGGCATAGCAACAGCAACAACGCGGATATCCAATGACTCCGTGCAGGTGGCATCTAGCAGTGCAACTCTGTCAAGAGGAGCGGTGGAACAGGCAAGTGCAGTGGAACAGCTTTCTTCCATCATTGGAAATATGGACAGTGATTCTAAAGAAACGGCGAAATTGGCAGAGCATACCAAAGATATGGTTGACAGTGCGGGGGCACAACTGAATGAAAGCAATGAGCGCATTCAGGAATTGAATGAGGCGATGAATCTGATTACGACGACCTCGGACGAAATTGCCCGTATTATAGGCGTGATTGAAAATATTTCCGCACACACCAATATTCTTGCGCTGAATGCCGCAATTGAGGCAGCACACGCCGGAATGGCGGGCAGAGGCTTTGCGATCGTTGCAGAAGAAGTGCGAAATCTTGCTTCACAATCCGATCAAGCGGCGAAAGCAACAAGAGAATTGATTGAGCATGCGATTGAAGCTGTGAACAGCGGCAGCGTGGTTGTAGAGAAAGTAACGGAGTCGGTATCGGAGGTTGTTATTCTGGCAGGACAGGCAGCAGATCAGATGGGTGTTGTGGCTGATGCGGTAGAGCAGCAGACAAAGGCGATTGAACAGGCTTCTATCGGCATTCATCAGATTTCGGATGTGGTGCAGGATAATTCGGGAATGGCGCAGGAGAGCGCCAATGTAAGCGAGGAGCTGTCCGAGCAGGCAAGTGTGCTGAAACATTTGGTTGGCAGCTTTACATTACGTTGAAACTAAAAAATGGCGGTGATCCTAAAAATGGGTCGCCGCTAATTTTTCCGCTTTTTATCCGATAGAAAATTGCGACAGCATAAACCATTTAAGAAAGAATTTGCAAAGCAAATTCTTTGAACGCAAGCTGCTGAGCTTGCGTTTTTTTACACAAAATATCATATTCCGACATAAACTATAATAAAATGACAGGACGGAATATGAATTATGTATTTTTTCTTATTTGTTTTATTCCTGCTTGCACTTGTTTGCTGTATTTTCTTTCACACACGAAAAAAGCGGATCATCAAAAAAATCAGGTGTATGGACGAATGCCGGAAATGTTCCGAAATAGAAGAACTCGTAAAGCCGTTTGGGTATGATTATCATTGTCAGTGCGGTTTCTTTTCTTCTCAGTTGGACGCATGGCAGCGAAACGCTGGCTATACTTGGTTTTATGATTATATGGCACCCCGCTTTAAGATGGTTTTTGATGCGCTGCCAATTTATTTCGACTATCAAGGCAGAACATGGCTGATTGAATTTTGGAAAGGACAATATGGTATTAATACCGGAGCAGAAATCGGTATTTACCATGCAGATGAAATCGTTGAAGAGAAAGATTACAAAACGACGCTGTTTGAATGCGCATCAGATGAAGAATTGTTGTCGGGTTCTTTTGTACTTTGCGATAAAGATGGTGACTGTGTCCGAATTTGCCAGAAACATTGGTGGATTACGGCATTTTTAACGGGACAATTTTCCCAACCTTATGATTTGTATATGAAAGCAACGCTGACGTTTCCGAACAGAGAAATGGTGTGTGCCTTTATGAACGGAATGTATCGGGCAGGGTATGCACAACATGATTTAATACTGTGTGGCTTGTCGCTGACATTTACATTTTTCAGACCAAAAGAGACAGATTATAACTTAACGACACGATTCTGGCGCCGCTTTTCTCAATGGAAAAACAGGATTTACTGCAGATTATATTTATGGATTACAAGGCCCTTTGAGAGTAGGGCGGACAGAATTTTATGCTTGTACTATTATCTTCCCGCAGCTTTTAGGAGACTGCTTCGGATGTGTCGATTCAATAAACGCTGCCACAAAAAAAGATGCCGTTGTCGAGGGCGAATGTGAGCACTTCGTCACGTTTGGTGCGTGCTTTTGAAAAGGCCCCTGTACTTCCGCTCACAAATCGTTCTCGATATGTTTTAATGAGCGATTGTCACAGGGGTGTTGGCACCACCTCCGATAATTTTTTGAAAAATCAACATTTATATTATGCAGCGTTGGAACACTATTATAAAAACGGATTTACTTATATTGAACTTGGCGACGGCGATGAGCTGTGGGAAAATCGTAGCATGAAAAACATTGTCGAAGTGCATGAAACGACATTTGAGATGTTTCAGAAATTCTGCAGGCAAAACAGGTTGTATCTGATTTACGGTAATCATGATATGATAAAAAAGAAAAAATCCTGCTGTCCGATGTTTTCCTTTCATGAGGGAATCATCCTGTGCCCGCCTAATATGCCGCAGCGCGCGCTTTATTTGACGCATGGTCATCAGGCAAGTCTGCTCAATTCTACGTTTTGGCGGGTGGCGTGCTTTCTTGTGAGATATATCTGGAGTCCGTTGGAAAGCGTTGGCGTGCTGGATCCGACTAGTGCGGCGAAAAATTACCATGTGAAAAGCAACTGCGAAACACGCTTAAGGAATTGGGCAGTCCAAACCAAACATATTTTGATTACCGGGCACACGCATCGCCCTATAATGCCTGAGGAACCTGCGTATTATTATAATACGGGAAGCTGCGTTCATCCGCGTTGTATCACTTGCATTGAAATTGAACAAGGTGCTATGACGTTAGTAAAATGGTACATGAGCGTCAGACCGGATTATTCTTTGTATGTGGCACGGGAAAAAATAGGAGGACCTGTTTCACTGTTGTAATGCTTGAACCTTACAAAGAAATTGACGAGCAAAGGTTTTTCGATTAGAATGGAAAAAGAAGTGTAAAAGCACGGGAAGTAGAAGAAAGAACGAGGATAGAAAAGCGCTATGAGAAACAAGAAAAATCGGACAGTGCAGTTGATTGTGCTGCTTATATTGATCATATTGTTGATGCTTTTAAGTATCAGTATTGCTATCTATGCTACAGTAAGCGAAGATGGTGAAAATATGACACAGATGTCAGAAATAGAAGAGCCGATTTTAGAGCAGAATACGGAAAGAAAAACCGAAGAAGAAATACAAAACGATACAACCGGCAGCATTATGCAAGAGCTGGAAACGGAAAGTGTTATGGAAAATGAAGAGAACATGACACAAGTGTCAGAAAACAAAGATCCACAGGAATATTTTACACAGAGCGTTATAACGGATGAGATATATGCGAGAATAAACGGCTGCTCCTACGTGGAAAATGAGGAAATTGTGCTTGAGGATTTGCGTTATCTTCAAGTGCTTTATGTAGGGTTTGATGCAGAGGAACACGTAGGAGAGCTGATTGTCAATAAGGTGATTGCCGATGATATTCTTGAAATAATGCGTGTGCTTTATGAGAACCGGTATCCGATCGAGCGCATGGAGCTTGTTGACGAGTACGGCGGAGATGACGAACTGTCCATGCAGGCAAACAACACGTCAGCGTTCAATTATAGACCGGTGGAAGGCACAAACAAGCTTTCAAGGCATAGTTATGGGATGGCGATTGACATTAATCCGTTCTATAATCCGTGTGTGCGCAAATACTCCGACGGAAGCTCCAAAAGCTTTCCGGAAGGAAGTGACGAATATGTTGACAGAAGTAAGGATTTTCCGTATAAAATAGACAAAGAAGATTTGTGTTATCAGCTTTTTACGGAACACGGCTTTCGGTGGGGCGGCACATGGAATAACCCACAGGATTATCAACATTTTGATAAGGAACCAAACAAATAAGGGAGGCACGAAAACAATGAATGATCTAAGAAATGTACTGGTTGTGGTAGATATGCAGAAGGATTTTATTGACGGCGCACTTGGGACAAGCGAGGCGGTGCAGATTGTTGACAATGTGGCGGAAATGATAAAGGGCTTTGACGGAGAAGTCGTATTTACGCGCGATACACATTTTGACAATTATCTGGAAACACAGGAGGGAAAAAAGCTTCCCGTGCCACACTGCATAAAAGGAAGCGATGGGTGGCAGATTGACAAAAAACTTGAGGCTTTACGGCTTGACGAAAAGAAAGTATTTGATAAACTGACCTTTGGTTCCGTGGAGCTTGCGGATTATTTGAAATCACTTGCGTCGCTTGAGTGTGTGACGCTGATCGGACTCTGTACGGATATCTGTGTCATTTCTAATGCGCTTTTAATTAAGGCAAATCTGCCGGAGGTGACAATCCGTGTTGTAGAGCGCTGTTGCGCGGGCGTGACGCCTGAAAGTCATAAAAACGCGCTTGAAGCAATGAAAATGTGTCAGATTGAAGTGGTGTAGTTGTATTTTCCTTGATTAAAAGAAGGATAAAAAGACGTTCTCCGAAAATCGGATGGACGTCTTTTTATAATGCTCTTTTTATAGGTGAAACACCCTCTTTTTATATAAACAATAAAAATTTATCGAAAAACAATAAAAAAGTATTGCAAAACGATAGCGGTAGTGTTATGATGTACAAAAGTCAAAAGGAAATAACTAGTAAAATCGTTTTGGAACGGAGGGATAGGATGAAAAAGGAAACGGTGGCAGTGATTACAAAGTACCTTCTCGACATCATGTTTTTTGCGGGAATTATCGTGACGGTTACTTTACCATGGTCTGTAAAACTGGTGTCGGACTTTATTCACTTTGAAGATTTTGAGGACCGATATATGGAGGTCGTAAGCATCTATTTTGTGCTCGGGATTCTCGCGGTGCTGATCTTGGGCGAACTGCGGAAGATGTTTCGCACCGTGTTAAAAAATGACTGCTTTGTCAGGGAGAATGTGGTGAGTCTTCAACGCATGGGAACCTACAGCTTTGTCATTGCGGCGGTCTGTCTGTTACGGTTGTTTTTGTATACAACGGTTGCCGTGCTCGTGCTTGTTCTTGTCTTTGTCATCGCGGGATTGTTCAGCAAAGTGCTCGCGTTTGTGTTTGACAAGGCAGTGGACTATAAGCTTGAGAATGATTTAACAATCTAGGAGGCAGGACAAAATGGCAATTATCATAAATCTTGATGTAATGATGGCAAAGCGCAAGGTTGGGTTGACAGAGCTTGCAAAAGACGTTGATATTACGCTTGCAAACCTGTCGATTCTAAAAAACAATAAGGCGAAGGCAGTGCGGCTTTCAACGCTTGATGCGATCTGTAGGGCTTTGGATTGTCAGCCGGGGGATATTTTGGAGTATGTCCCCGACGATGACGACAAAGAGGATTAAGTAATAGAGGAAAATGGAGGAGAAAAATGGACAGTAGTGGAATAAATATCGGTGTACAGAATGGGATGGACTGGGTGAGCGAGCCCAAAATCAATCATGAGGCGGAAACAGAAAAGCTTTCCAAAAAGCAGGAACGTTTTCGGCAGTTTCGCATGGGAAGTCTGATTTATGCTTTGGTTTATACGTTTTGCCTGTTTCACAATTCGGCGGGAATTACCTACCCTTTTTTCGTTGGCGCAACCCTCTTGTATTTTGGCTATTATACCAAAAGGTATACGGAGAGTTGTGCAAAAGAACGTAATTTGTGGACAAAAGCCACATGGTACAGACGCTTCTTGGTGGCATCGGCGCTTATCCTGGGCGCGTTAAACTGTATGACAGACTCGGGAGTGTTACTGTTTTTCAACAAAGCTTTGATGTATATGATACTTGGTGTGCTGCTCTTGCAGACGTGGCATGACATCTCCGGCTGGAGTATCGCCGCGCATTTAAAAGGACTTTTTCATCTGGGAATCGGTGTGCTTGGTCAAATGCTGGCACCTTTATATGATCGTGGAGCGGCAAAAAAACTTGCCGTGCTAAGAGGAGAAAAGAAAGAAAAAAAAGATCATTCCCACAACACACATATTTTATTCTGCATCTGCGCAGGATTGGTGATCAGTATTCCGCTAATCTGTGTTTTATTGATGCTGCTTGGCAGTGCAGATGTTGTCTTCTATCAATTGGTGTGCGATATTTTTAGCTTTACAATTGACATATCTGTTGACCATGTTATGAT
>JAAVAF010000072.1 GCA_014804225.1 Lachnospiraceae bacterium | reverse complement strand
ACTCCGATTTTGGCGGTCATTCCGGTCTTTGCATTTCTTGGCTGGTTTGTTCCAACCATCCTGTACGGACAGACAACGAAACGCAGCGTGGTAGAAAGACTGCGGGAGTCGGAATAAATAGCGTGTGCATACGTATGCATACGTTGCGCACACGCATTAAAATCACTACGTTACCGCATATTGGGAATAAAAAAAGAAGTGTTTTATTTCATCATCGAATAAAACACTTCTTTTATGCCTTGCTGACAAAACCTTCGTTTGTAATGCGTCCGCCGTAACCTCCGGGATTTCTGTTCTCGCCCAATACGCTGTGTATTCCGTTCTTATCATATGAGTAAAGTAAGAATCCCGAGCATCGGTTTGCATCCAGTTTATCGTACACCGAAAGCTCCTCCTTTTCCTGTTTCCTGTAATGCGCAAACTGATATCTAGCGCTTTTGTTGGTTTTCAGAATTTGTTCCGTCTTTTTTTGCCGTTCTTCGTCAGACTTGTCATCCGTATCCCCCGCTTTCGCATTTGCAATCTGACTTTCCTCAAGTGTCAACATATATTCTGCCATCTGATTGGAAAGCTGCTGCTTGGGGTCTTTTGATGTGTTAATGTACGCATCCTGCATATTGCGTATGTCATACGCACTCTTTTTTCCCGATAGGTAAGCACCGAGCGCTGCCTCTATGGTAAGTGTTCTGACCGGTTTTCCTTTAACGATCATAGAAACGACCACCGGGTTCTCAACACGTGCCACACTTTCCGCCGCCGTTAAGTCGCCTATCCGGGAAAGCCTTTGCAGGGTCAATTCCCGATTCTTATTCATTTGCTTCACCTCCGTGTGAAATATTGCCAATAGCTGCCTGTGACACTCCATTGTCAGCAAGTAAATTCCGTTTTACTTCTTATATTCTATATCGGCATCTTATGCAAAAATTTTTATAATGTGAACGATTTTTACCGGAATTTTCTGACAGTTTTTCGACCATAAAAAAATTTTATGTTTTCATGCTTTTTATCTGTTTATTATTTTTGCAACCTGTGATATAATAGGAACATATGATAAAAAATGAAATAATACATAATATTAATTAAGAAAAGAAAAGAGGTAATTATATGTTTACGGAAGAAAAATTAGAGCAACATTATTCTTCTATTCCCTCAGAAACCCTTCATCTTATTCGAGATGAGTATAAATGGGCACTTGATGAGTGCGGCGTACATAATGACGAACAATTAAAGTATATTGAGAAGGCACTTTCTTTGCGCGGAGAGAGCCTCAATACTCATTTAAACCGCAAGATTTTATTTTTATGCAAATGCGGTCAAAGTCGTATTGTAACTACAAGTGTTCCAGATGACAAAATCAAGATGTTTATTTTTGAACAGTACAATGTACTGTGTCCGAAATGTCGAAGTACGAATATGTATACCTGGAAATATATGGATTAAACCGTATCGTTTGACAGCAACGCATTCGTAAAATACGATTTCCGATACGAAAAAAATGCCGCACGAAGTCTTAGCTTTGTGTGGCATCTTTTTCGATTCTGATAAGACTACTCTGTTTTTTCATACAAATTTCTACAGTTTCTGCATTTTTGGTACTAAAGTACCATATACGTTTTGGTTATGTTAATCTAATATACTATGTAGTGAGAACAGGAAAAGAGCTTTCCATCATTTGTGCAATACCTGTCTGTTTTGCTTCATCTTCTCGATCATCTTTAGACGCACCTCTATGTTTCTATCCGTACTTCCTTTTTTATAAAAGTAAAAACAGCACATTCAAATCCCGGGCTTTTCTGCCTAACTGCGCAAATATCTGCATTCTTACGCAGCAAAATCCTTGTCGTGGGCTGACAGGGATTTTACACGGCTCTATTGCTAACCGGAAAAAAACATCAAACGCCGACACGCTTTGCGCGTCGTCTTATTGAATTAAAACGCGTCCGCATCAGGAAGAAAAAACGGCAGCGGCAGTCCATTCATCGAAACGTCTTTGAGACGATTGTGATTTCCTTTTTGTGCTTCTATAAAGCAGCGAAATGTCGTTAAAAGGCCTACTTTCTCTCTGTCGTCCGTTCCCAATTCTCTCCAGAGTCTATAAACGTCATCAACATTTGTGACATTTATGTCATATTTTTTCTTCCATTCGACAAGAAACGTGAGCACCTTTTCGGGCTTTAAGATTTTCATCATATGCGACATCGCCATATTGTAATAATCACTCATTTTCTCAAGCATATCCAGCTTTTTCGTTTCATCTGCTCCGACCGTAATACCAACCTCATCAAGCAGCATTTCACGCATAAAATCATACATCACCCTCGGAATAAGTACGCTATCCTCTACCTCAAACTCAAGGATATTCCTACCATCATGCGAAGTATTGATATAACCTACCGGCTTTCCTTCGTCAAGTATGACGTAAGTTACGGCAAGGTTGCTCTTAAGGCAGAGGAAAAAATTTTCTTTGGCTCTCGCCGTAACAATTCGCTTTGTATACAGCTCATACATAGAGGATATGTGCTCGTTCCCCTCATCAACTTCCTCAAAGCAATATTTCAACTCATCAAATGCCGTCTTTGCATAAAGTTCGCCGCAGCAATGCCTTACATTATTCAGACGCACATTAAAATTGTATTTCGTACCTGCCTTTTCAAAACCGTAACTGCGATATCTGTGCCTGTCACCATCCACAAGCATCAGATCAAAGCCCTTTTGTGCAGCATCCTCCTCCGCCTGCTTCATAAGCTGCGTCATATAGCCTTTCCCTCTTGCCCTTGGATGGACCGCAACCGTTCCAATATAGGCAGCCTTGATGTGCATTTCGCTGTCACTTAACTTCATTGTCACGGGATAGACATCTAAAAGTGCTCTGATTTTTCCCTCCTCAAGAATTGTATGATGAATAGGAATATGACAGCATTCCCTTGAATAAGCTTTTGGATAAAGCTCTTCAAAGTCAATACTGCCATACTCCATGCTAAATACCATATTTGCAAAATCAAGAATATCTTGGTTTTCCATTTTCAGTCCTCTTTTTACATATAGACAGTTGCGACAACGTAAATCATTTAGAAAAGAATTTGCTTTGCAAATTCTTTGAACGCAAGCTGCCGAGCTTGCGTTTTTTTATTTCTTTGACTTCACTGTCGCTTTCGGTTTTGCCGGCTGCTTCGTTTTATCCTCTTCTGCTTCTACCTCTACTGTTTCCGGAAATACACTTTTGATATCCAAATCCGCATAACAGAGTGAGCAGTGCCCGTTAATTGCCGCGCCGTTGCTTACCTGTATTGATTTTGCCTTGATGTCGCTGTCGATAATCGCCTTTTCTCCGATTGTAATGTTGCCCTTTACATCAAGTTTTCCTTGAATAGAACCATCCACCACAAGGTTCTCCGCACTGATATCACCAAGAATCACTGTGTTATCGCGTACTTCCGCACCCATAACACATTCGATTTTTCCCTCGATAAACGAATCCTTTGCATAAATGTCATTTGCTTTAATATCGCCTGTCACATTACCGGATACCGTAACGCGGTCGTCTGAAACGATATTTCCGTTGATTTCCCCATACATCTCAAGTTTTCCGTTAATGTCGATATTCCCGTTTATAACCGTTCCTTTCGGAATAATCGCAATATCTGTCCCCACTGTTTCACCAAAATTGTTCATTTGAATATATACCCCTTCCTTATTTTATTCCTACTTACTATTAAACCCCATTTTGCTGCAAAAATCAATCAGATTTTTCATTCTTATTCTCATTGGCATCAACTGTAAACACTTTCATACTGTTTCCAATTTCTTCCGAGGTCTCAAGAATATGGTCAACTCCTGACGCGCACTCTGACACAATGCTTCCAATTTGCTGCATTGACGCCGATGTTTCCTGTGTACTTGCGGCGTTCTCCTCCGCGATTGCTGCAAGGCCTTGTACCGATGCAAGCACATTTTCCTTTAAATTGTCAAGTGTTTCCATCTCCGACTCAATATTATCAACAGCCTTTCTGACTTCACCAATTTCAAGATTAAGATCGCCAAATACGTTTCTTGTCTTATTTAGCTCATCGCTTTGCCTGTCAATAACCTCCGTAACATTTTTCATCGTGTCAACTGTTGTATTGGAATTTTGGATCAGCATTTCGATAATCTGTGTAATCTGGCTTGCCGAATCTGCTGACAGATCCGCAAGCTTTCTAATCTCGTCCGCAACTACCGCAAATCCCTTACCATGCTCTCCTGCCCTCGCTGCCTCGATACTTGCATTCAGCGAAAGAAGGCTTGTTTGGTCTGCAATATCCGTAATTACGTCCGCTGCCGACTGAATATCCTGAGCCGATTGGTTTGTCATGTTGGTCTGGTCATATACGACGCTAAACGCATTTTTCGTATCGTCACTGATTCTGATCAGCTCTTGTAACGTATTATCAGCGCTTACATTATACTCTCGCATCTTCTCAACATTTCCGGCAAGCGTCTCTATATTGTGCGCGGTCGTATCAATCGCGTCGCCCATTCTTTGAACCTCACCACTCACATTTGTCGTATCCTGTGCCTGAATAGAAGAACTATTTGCCATCTCCTCAACCGCACGGTCAACATTTTTAATATTTTCAGTCATCTCGCTAAAAGATTGTGAAAAATTCATCGATATCGTCTCAAACTTATCGGTAGCACTCTGTATATCGGACACGATCCCTGTGAGATTGGCAACCAGAGAATCCACTCCGATTGCAATATCACCAACTTCATCCGCACGCGAGAGCAGTTTTTTATTTACCTTCACATTCAACTCTCCGTTAGCAACGCGGTTGAGCATCGCCACAACTTCTCTTAATCCCTTTGAAATCAATCCCGCAATCACGATTGCCGCAATCACACCAATCACAAAAATGACAACAAGCATAACGAAGCTCTTGATCAGTTTTTCCATATAGATTGCATTGATATCACTTTTTTCAAGACCAACAAACGTCATACCGATAATCTGGTCACTATTGTACTGATAAAGCGGAGAATACATCGCATAATACATAGTGCCGGCAATTTCGACATTATCACTGTAATAATTCTGTCCTTGCTTCACCACAAGCTCATAGATTGCAGGATCCGCCTCCGTTCCCACCATGCGCTCGCCGTTTGCATCAACAAGGCTTGTGGCAACACGCACATTATCATAAAAAACAGTTACCTGAATATCTACCTCTTGACTAAAATCATCAAAAAACTGTGTATTCTCGCTGACATTTTTGGTACCCTTATAAAACTTTCCGTTTGTATACATATATGTACCCGACGCCATATTATCAACGGATATATCAAAGGAATAACGCGCCACATTCAACTCATGAAGCACCATTGTTTCCATAATACTTTTGCATGCCTCGTCTATTCCGTACACGGCAACCAAAAACATAAGGACCATCGGCACTGCTGCCATAATTAACAGAACCGGTTTTAGTTTTAAGCCACTTCTCTTCATAAAATTGTCTTCTGCTCCTTCCATCGTAAGTAAATCTGTATCGCTTTATTTTTTTACTGTAGTATTTTTATGGTAGCATATTTTGTGATTTTTGACAACAAGTTATGATAAATACTTTCACTACTTGGTAATTATTTCGTTAATTTTTAGACAATTTCATTAATTTTAGTTGCTACTTTGATTGACCTATGATAAAATATAACTAAATTAATCAACATTTTAAGTCAAAATTTTGTGTACTACACTAAGGAGGCGGCTATGTTTAATAAAAAGACAAATATCCCTGTGGATAATGATAAGCAGCTTATGATACAAGCTATGGAAAATATCATCAATGGCAGCTTTACTCCGATTGATACATCTTCCTTTACTGATCCTGCTTATGCAGAAAAACTAAATCAGGTGATTTATACCTTTTTGAACGCCAACAACAATTTTGTAATGCGTTTGAATGAATCAATGATGTCCATCGGTGACAGTTCCATTATAAAGGAGATGCTCGATCAGGTTGATGCGCAGAACGTATCAATCCAGAATATGAACGATTCCAGCCGCAATCTCCAAGAATCATTGACAAAAATTTCCGACGAGGCAAGCCACATCAAAGAAACGACGCTCAATACCGTAAAGATATCGCAGACAAGCGCCGAACACATGAAAGAGGTTATCACGGCGATTGAAGGCTCCGCGGCAGAGGTCGGCAGTATTAATGACAAAGCGCAGTTCTTCCATGATAAGGTTATGGAAATCAGCAGCATCATTGACATGATTAAAAAGATTTCAAATCAGAGCAGTATGCTTGCTTTGAATGCTTCTATTGAAGCTGCAAGAGCGGGTGAAACGGGCAAGGGCTTTGCTGTCGTAGCAAACCAGATGACGGATCTTTCCAAAAGCACGTCACAGTCTGCGGAAACAATTGTAAATTATGTAGCGGAGCTGCGTGACAATATTGGCGAGCTGATTTCCCTTGTCGATAAAACGACCGCACATCTCGGCGAAAACAACGCAATGCTGCAGCGTTCCGAGCAAGATTTTAACAGTATGTCCGAGCAGATGGATTTGATTAATGACAGTATCAACAATATCTATACTTCTGTTAACGTACAGTCAGAAGTTACCGATGTTTTTGTGAAATCGATGGAGGATATTGCAGACAGTTATGCGAAGCTCGGTGATGACTGCTTAAACACCGGAAAACATATGTATCGTATCAGCCGATACATTGACACGGCAAGAAGCGACATGGCAAGAGGTTTTTCTAATATTTCTACACAGGATTGGCTGCGCGTGTTCCAAGTTGACCATTTAATCTTTACATGGCGGCTTTACAACAACCTTTCCCATTTTGAGCACTTGAACATTTCGCAGTTAAATAATCCAAAAGGCTGCAAACTCGGAAAATGGATCAATGCACAAACAGATCCGCAAATTACAAATAATCAGCATTTTAAAGATATTGTACGATACCATGAGGACATTCACAAATACGGCTGCGATTCATGGTATGCTGCCGAGGACGGCGACACTGCATTGGCGGTAAGCAATTTCTCGAAAGCGCTTGAAAGCTACAACAATTTCTCCAATGCGATGGATCGCTTTAAGAAATTTATGGCTTCGATTGGACATACACAAGCAACCAAGGTTACTGTTTTTAGTCCATAAACAAAATAGAATGATTGAAAAAGGTTTCGCCACCCGACGAAGCCTTTTTTAATTTTTTAAAAGCACGCAGTAATTTTGACAATTTTTATAAAAAGTATGAACCAATCTGTTTTTCAAATGCTCTTATAGACAGTACATGTACAAAGAAAGGCTGATAAAAATGAACAACTTAACCGAAGAGGCATTGGTTGCCCGGATGAAGCAAGGCGACAACGATGCGTTCGCACAGATTTATAAGCAATACAGGGATTTGGTGTTTCGAACTGCCTGTCTGATCAGCGGAAACGCGCAAGACGGGGAGGATATCACGCAGGAAACGTTTATGAAGGCATATCTTCACTGCAAGGAACTCAAGTCCGATGCGATGTTTCGGTATTGGCTTTTCAAAATTTTAAACAGAACCGCATGGCAGCTTTTAAACCGAAAAAAATCAGAAATACCCGACGAAACGGTTTTAGACAAGGCAGATACAAAGGGGAGTTTGTTTACAGAGGACATTCTGTTAAGGAAAGAGGAGCAGACAAGAGTTTATCAGGCTGTTATGAAACTGGATTATAAGCTCCGCCTTGTAGTCATTCTGTATTACTACAACGAATTGTCTACAAAGCAGATTGCAAAAGTCATTGACTGTTATGAGGGCACTGTGAAATCACGACTGTTTACCGCCAGAAAACGGCTAAAGCAGCTGCTTCCGGAAGAATAACAACACACTTTTCCATCAATCAAGAAAGGTATGACGAATATCGTCATGGTAATTACTGTGAAAAATGGAGGATTCTCATGAAAAATAATCGATTTGACAAGCAACTAAAAAAGGGACTGCAGGATCAGGCAGCATTATTTGAGCGCGTTTCCGATACAGATGACGGATTCGAAACCGTAATGCACCGCCTGCAGACAGAAAAAAAGGAGGAAACAAAAATGAAACGTTTTAATATGAAAAAGGCAGTAATCGCAACAGTCGCAGCAGTTATGGTATTTGGAACACTCGCCGTGGCATCGAGCGGTGTCAAATTTATGGCTTCACACTCAAGCGCTATTCCTGATTACACAAAGTATGCGGATTTGTCGACAGCGGAAGACAGCGTTGGTGTGACAACAAATGCCCCGGAAAAATTTGCCAACGGGTATCGTTTTAGCGGCATCAACATTGTCGAAAACAGTTATGAGAACGAGGATCACAACACGATTGATACGTTCCGTTCTATATCCATAAGATATAAAAACGGTTCTGACAGCTTAAGCTACGATGTTGATCCAAGACCGATCATGGCAGGCTTTGCAGACAGCGCCACAGACATCATTAAAGAAAACGACATTACCTACTATTATAATGAAATGCGCAGCAAATGGGTACCGGGCAATTATGAGCCAACTGACGAAGAAAAGGCACAAGTAGAAGCCGGAACACTCAACATCGGTTATGGCGCAGACAAAATCTCTTATTCCGACAGCAAGAGCATTACATGGGAAGTAGACGGTAATTCACATGAGCTCTTCTGCATGGATGTAGAAATTTCTAAAGAAGAACTTCTGAATATGGCTCTGGAAATTCAATAAACGTTAATTCCCTTTCAGACTTGCTTCGCGGGGTTTATCTCCTTATGCATCCCCGCGGAGCAAGTTTCTCTTTTTCCAATTCCCTGTACGGTACCAAACATATGAAATCAGATAATTCGTCGCCCAGCCCATTGGCACTGCATACCAGATCAGTTGTATTCCCCATATTGGTGAACAAAGCTGTGCTACGGCAACGCGGATTGTCAAATTTACAAGATTTGCCATCATATAAACCTTGATATCTCCCGCGCCTCGAAGGATCCCGTCGGTTATCGCCTTAAATCCCAAAAAGGAAAAGAATAATCCAATAAACCGAAAGTAGTCTGTTCCAGTCTGGAAAGC
>JAAVAF010000071.1 GCA_014804225.1 Lachnospiraceae bacterium | reverse complement strand
GTTGGAAAAGGCTTTATGCGAGAGTACTATATTCATATGGGATATCAGAGAGCGTGGGCATATAAGGATTTAAAAGAATTAATATTTGATAATGGTAGGCTTGTTAAAACGGTTGACCATAGTGAAATGGCTGAGAAATTAAGAATAGAATTAGGGAACAGGAAAGAGGAAAGCAAAAAAACAAGAGAAGATATACAGTTGTTTGTTGAGGAATGTTTTTCGTTAGAAATGAAAGATAAAGCATGGTGGATTGAATAGATAAAAATCTGATTTCAATTGAGAAGTCTAAATAGAAAAATGGAAAGAGAAGGTGGTATCAATGAGTACATTACCCATAGAAGATATGAGCAAAACCTATCTTGAGCATTCAATGGTCATTCATAATTTTGTGATTAAAATTGGAAATCAAATCAAAGATAGCTTATGTCGTGTATTTGGTGACAGTGTCCAATATCAATGGCGGGAAAATGACGATAAAACGGTAATACCGGATGTCTCGATTATTTGTAATATGAGAGACAGAAAAAATGTGTCTTTTACAGGTATTCCACGTTTCGTAATGGAAGTTTTATCGGACTCTACTGAAGAATATGACCGAAATGAAAAAATGCAGATTTATTGTAAAGTCGGTGTATCGGAGTATTGGATTACAGATTGGAGAAAAAAGCAGGTTGAAATATATTTGTTTGACTGGAAAGAAGATGACACGGGTTATTCTTATCTCTATAAAACAATAACGGAAGCAAATAAAGAGGAATTGCAGCTTGTAATGTTTCCAAATTTTAAAATATCTTTTGATGAGTTGTTTGATATTGGATAGAAATGAAAAAGGGGTGTGACAAAATGGATGTAGCAAGGCAGCCTGAATATTATACGATTGATGATATTTACAATTTACCAGACGGACAAAGGGCAGAACTGATTAACGGCGAATTATATATGATGGCAACGCCTAGTAGAATTCATCAACGAATCCTAATGGAATTATCATATAGAATAAGGGATTATATAGGAAGCAAAAATGGAGATTGTGAAGTTTATCCGTCACCATTTGCCGTTTTTTTAAATGTTGATGATAAAATTTATCTTGAACCTGATATCTCTGTTATCTGTGATAAAAATAAGCTCACGGACGATGGATGCAAAGGTGCGCCGGACTGGATTATTGAAATTGTTTCACCTTCAAGCCGTCCGTTAGACTATAATAAAAAGTTATTTCAATACCGGACTGCGGGGGTAAGAGAATACTGGATTGCAGATCCGATGAAACTACAAATCACAGTTTACAATTTTGAGCATGATACTTATGAAGAATATTCTTTTTCAGATAAGGTAAAAGCGGGAATCTATGAAGATTTTGAGATTGACTTTTCAGGGATAAATATTGAATAGGCTGTCCGCTAATAAAATATCAGAAAAGATAGCAAAGTATGACAAAATAATATATAATTATTTTAATAAAATGCGAAAACAAAGGAAGAAAGTATGTATACAGTCATATTTGCAGATACAGAAGTAAGTCCGAAATCAAATACCGTATTAGACTATGGCGCCGCAGTGGACGCAAACACACAGATTCACACAAATTCAAGAGAAAAGTTTCTTCATTTTTTAATGCAAAACAGCACAGGCAGCAAACGTTTTCTGTGCGGACATAATATTGTCCATCATGATGCGAAATACATTAAACAGGAACTACAGGACGCAAAAATAGATGACATGATAGACACACTCTATCTGTCCCCCTTGCTTTTCCCAAATAAGCCGTACCATGCCCTGCTGAAAGACGATAAACTGCAGACAGATGCACTGAACAATCCGCTCAACGATTCAATCAAAGCGATGGAATTATTCTATGATGAAGTAAATGCCTTTTACAGTTTAAATGAGCTGCAAAAAGAAATTTATGCAGATTTGCTTTATCAGAAAGAAGAATTTCATGGCTTTTTTTCGTATATCAATTATTACCCAAGAAGAAATACAGCAAATCTCATTAAAACTGTTTATCATGGAAAAATATGCAGTAATAGTGATATCGCTGCAATCGCAGAACAATACCCTGTTGAACTTGCATACGTTTTAGCAATGATTTCGGCAAAGGATTCAACCTCCATGATACCGAATTGGGTAATCATGAAATTCCCCGCAGTTTCCAATGTCATCAGAATGTTGCGGGGTACTATCTGCACCGAAAAATGTGCCTACTGCCAAAATGAACTGAATATTTACAGACGGCTAAAGCAGATTTTCGGGTATGACGATTTTCGGAAATATGACGGCGAAAACCTGCAGGAGAAAGCCGTACAGGCGGCAGTTGACAATAAATCCCTGCTTGCCATTTTCCCCACAGGAGGCGGAAAGTCCATCACATTTCAGTTACCGGCCCTGATTGCGGGCGCATTGTCCAAAGCATTGACGGTTGTAATTTCACCACTGCAATCCCTTATGAAAGACCAGGTCGATAACCTTGAAAAGAAAGGCATTGTGGATGCTGTCACGATTAACGGTCTGCTCAGTCCGATTGAACGCGCAGATGCCATTGAACGCGTTGAGAACGGAATGGCCTCCATACTGTATATATCGCCGGAATCTTTGCGCTCCAAGACAATAGAGCAGTTGCTTTTAAGGCGAACCATTGCAAGATTTGTCATTGACGAGGCACATTGTTTTTCGGCGTGGGGACAGGATTTCAGAGTGGATTATCTGTATATTGGTGATTTTATCAGGGAGCTGCAGGAGAAGAAACAGTTAAACGAGCGAATCGCAGTATCCTGCTTTACCGCAACTGCCAAGCAAAAAGTTGTCAGTGATATTAAAGCGTATTTCAAAGAACATTTAGACTTGGATTTGGAACTTTACACTTCCAATGCGAGCAGAAAAAATTTAAGATATGAGGTCATTTATAAAGAAAGTGACGAGGAAAAATATGCCGCGCTTCGGTGGCTGATTGAACAGAAAAACTGTCCGACAATCGTTTATGTTTCAAGAACAAAACGGACAATGGAACTGGCAAAAAAACTTTGTGACGACGGCTTTTCGGCGCTTGCTTTTAATGGAAAAATGGATAAAGGCGAAAAGCAGGCAAATCAGGATGCCTTTATCAATGATGAAGTGCAGGTGATGGTGGCGACCTCTGCGTTTGGAATGGGAGTGGACAAGCCCAATGTAAAGCTGGTGGTTCATTATGACATTTCGGATTCGTTGGAAAACTATGTGCAGGAAGCAGGAAGAGCAGGCAGAGACCAAAACCTGCAGGCGGAATGTTATGTGCTTTTTAATGACGGAGATTTGGACAAGCATTTTATGCTCTTAAATCAGACAAAGTTAAGCATCAGCGAAATCCAGCAGGTCTGGAAAGCGATTAAGGATTTGACCAGAAATAGACCGTCTGTACAGCGAACGGCGCTTGAAATCGCGCGTCAGGCAGGGTGGGACGAAAATGTGACGGATATTGAGACACGCGTAAAGACTGCAGTGCAGGCATTGGAGAATGCCGGATATATCAAGCGCGGGAAGAACGTGCCACATATCTATGCTACGAGCATTCTTGTCAGAAATATGATGGAAGCCTCTGCCATGATAGAAAAGTCCTATAAAATGAACGATTCGGAGCGGACAAACGCGAAACGAATTATCAGTATGCTGATTTCGGCAAGGAGCGTTGCAAATGCCCAAAACGATGACGGCGAGTCACGCATTGATTATATTTCTGACAGGCTTGGCATTGAACGTGAGGAAACATTTAAGTTAATCCATATTTTGCGAGAGGAGAATATTTTAGCNAACACAAAGGATTTGACG
The DNA here is from genome assembly GCA_014804225.1 of Lachnospiraceae bacterium. GTDB lineage: Bacteria > Bacillota > Clostridia > Lachnospirales > Lachnospiraceae > COE1. The sequence continues at coordinate 12,702 of JAAVAF010000071.1, read as the reverse complement.
GCATACATACAAAAAACGGATACCGAAAATAAATCCCTGAATGTATTNAAAAAGTATTCTTTGCTGGAAGAATTTCTTGTGAAAAATATCAGCAGCGACGGACAAAGCCTGAATCTGAAAGAANTGAATGAGAGCGCCATCAGCAGNGGAATAAAGACTGCNACAGTCAATGCGATGAAGACCGTATTTTACTATTGGACAATCAAAAAGTATATCAAAAAAAGCATTGAAAACACGACGCAAAGAACCATTGTCGTTCCCGAACTGGCGCCTGNTCAGTTGTGGAAAAANAGATTACAATGTATTCAACTGGCTGACTTTATTGTAAAGTATCTGTTTGANAAAAGCANNGAGGTAAGGAGCAGNAGAGANCAGATATTGGTAGGATTTTCCATTTTGGAATTAAAGCTGGAATANNGGAAAAANAGGGATATAGAAGTGTCTGANGNAGAGGTGGAGGACGCGCTTTTATATTTGGCGAAAATNGANGCCATGAANNTGGAGGGCGGTTTNCTTGTGCTNTATAGCGGNATGGANATTACAAGACTGGAGTTAGACAACAAAATCAGATACAAGGCAGATGATTATAAAGATTTGAATGNNTATTANAAACAAAAAATGCAGCAGATTCATATTGTCGGNGAGTTCGCGAATATGATGGTCAGAAATTATCAGGAGGCGCTGCAGTTTGTCAATGAATATTTCCAAATGGACTATCGAATGTTTATTGCNAAGTATTTTAAGGGGAACAGAAAAAACGAAATTAANNGGAANATTACACCNGANAAATATAANAAACTCTTTAACGAATTGTCGGAAATNCAAAGAGAAATTATTGATGATGANGTNTCNAANTATGTTGTCGTNGCNGCAGGNCCGGGGAGNGGAAANACAAAGGTTTTGGTACACAAGCTTGCTTCGCTGATGCTGTTNGAAGATGTAAAGCATGAGCAGCTTTTGATGGTAACTTTTTCGCGCGCGGCGGTAACGGAGTTTNGCNAAAGGCTCTANGCGCTGATNGGAAATGCAGCGGGCTTTATAGAAATCAAAACCTTNCATTCTTACTGCTTTGACTTGATTGGNAGAGTGGGGAATCTTGTCAATGCCAAGACGGTCGTGAAAGANGCNTCGGAAATGATTNANAANGGNGATGTCGAAATCGGGAGNATTACNAAGACNGTACTTGTGATTGATGAAGCGCAGGATATGGATNAAAANGAGTATGGTTTGATTACTGCGCTGATGGAGCGCAATGATGANTTGCGTGTNATTGCNGTAGGGGATGATGACCAGAATATNTATGAATTCAGAGGTTCGGATTCCGGATATTTTGCGGCGTTTTTGGAGCAGGAAAATNCAAAAAAATATGAGCTGCTTGANAACTACAGAAGNACTCCTGACATTGTGGCGTTTNCAAANCNTTTTGTGAAATGCATCAATCANAGGCTNAAGAGCGCGCCTGTTGTTTCNCGGTGTGCTNCGGGTGGGGAAGTGGAATTGGTACAATGCAGCAGTCCGAATTTGGAAGAACCGGTTGCTATGGCGGCAATCGCGGCACGCAGCAAAGGAACAGTGTGCATTCTCACCAACACAAATAATGAGGCGTACTGCATGGTCGGGCTTTTGAAGAAAAAAGGAATCGGGGCAAAACTGATACAGTCGAGTGATGGATTTGATTTGTATAATATGGTTGAAATCCGCTTTTTTATGATGAAAATTGAAAAGGGTTTGGAGACACCAATTATATCGGACGATAAGTGGGAAGAGGCAAAAAACAGGCTGATACGATATTACGAAAAGAGCAGTAATCTTGCGTTGTGCCTTACCATATTGGAAGTATTTGAACAGTCCAATAAGAAAAAATATAAATCAGATTTGGAAACATTTTTGCATGAATCGAAACTTGAGGATTTCTTTCAAAATGAAAATGGTGATNTGGTNGTTTCCACAATTCATAAATCAAAGGGCAGGGAATTTGANGAGGTTTTTATGCTGCTTGACAAGGTTCGTATTGACACGGACGNNTGCAAAAGAAAANTGTATGTAGGAATGACAAGGGCAAAGAGANGATTGCACATTTTTTACAACAATAAGGAATTTGACCGTTTTATTACGGGAANTGTAAGGACAAGNGCGGACNATGTNTTNTATGAGAAGCCGGAGGAAATATTGATGCAGCTTTCACATAAGGATGTCTNTCTTGGATTTTTTAAGAACAAAAAGGACATTATCCGNNANATGATATGTGGNACAAAGCTTGANGTGAAAGGNTTTGGACTTTGTGNTGNGNACGAAGGAAAAATGCAGCCAATTGTGCAGTTTTCTAAAGATTTTCAGAAGAAGATNGAGCAGTATAAAATGCAGGGGTATGTGATGNGAAATGCGCGCGTNCGGTTTATTGTGGGATGGACGGATGTNGANGAGGGAAAAGAATATCCGATTGTTTTNCCNGATGTGTANTTTATNCGNGNGCANTAGAATTTGNNTTGATATATTTTTCACAANGANNCAATAAGAAATTTNCCAATACANNAAACTGCAAGGGAGAACAAATTTNATGGGAATGGATTTCAATATGGCGTTTNCTATTCTCAACATCAAAATGACAAAGGACGAAANTCTGATTCGCAGCGCATATCGTATGGCNCTGCCCNCAAATCATCCGGAGGATAATCCCGANGGNTTTNAATTGCTGCGNGAGGCATACGAAAAAGCACTTGCGTACAGCCGNATTTTGGTCCATGTGCCGGAGCCGGAAGACAATACGCCAATCNNTGCATTGCAAAAAAANCTNGAAGNTATTTATCGNAGNATTTCCGCNCGNATNCGCNGNGAGTCATGGAAAGAACTTTTGCGGGAAGACGTGTTTGATGACCTTGANTATTATGAGGAAGCAAAGTGGGAATTGTTTACGTTTCTCCAGCAAAATTACCGCGTACCACGCGAAATATACCAGCTTTTGGATGANCGNTTTGAAATCCGTGAATATGCGCAGGAGTTTAANGAAAAACTTTCAGNNNCTTTTGTTGACTATATGATTTCCAATATCAATAATAAAAACTATGGCTATTCTTATGAATGGTTCCATATGCTTGAGGGTAAGGANGANGCNGATTATGACGCCTTTTTATCNTATGTTCAGGAACTTGAGGGAGCNATTCAGATTGAAGATNTGACACGCGCAGGCAACCTGATTAAGACGATTGATGCAATGGNAATCCGGTATCCATACTATACNCTTGACAAGGCNNATTATTTCATTGCAATCGGAAAGAATGAGGANGCGAAAGCGATTGCGCTTGAACTTGCAGATGTGGAGGCATACNGGAATAATGTNCATATTCAGATGCGCTGTGGCGAGATACTNTGGCGTGTGGGCGANAAAGANAAAGCGTATGTNTCCTTATGNCAAAGCCTTGCGCTGAGTCATGAAAATTATATTGGAAATAAATATGCCGCTCTTTATGAAATGGAACATGGAGANCTGAAAAAAGCACTATCTCACATTTATGTAAANANAATCTTTAGAGATGACGAGGATTTATACAAAGNAGCTAACCAGCTTGAACAGGAATTGATTGCGTTGTGCGAACAGAATGCGGAACCTCTGGAATCGGAGGATGCGCGTCTTTTGGCGTATGTGTATCGTTATCAGGGAGNGTTGGACAAAGCGATTGCAGTNATTACGNCAAAAGNTTCTTATGAAAAAGAAATNAAGGATTATCACATGTTTCTGTTTGAACTGTATCAACAGAAACAGGACTATCCGATGGCATTAAAACATGGAAAACGAAGGTTGGAATGCATCCAGGAAAAACTTGCCAAGTTGGAAGCAGGAGCGCCTGACTCGGGTGATGATACAAAAGAATCCTTGATGCACAGTCTTTCCGATTCCAATTTGCAGCTTGGTTTGGTTTTAATGTCTAGTGCGAAGAATGAGCGTGTGAAATTGTTTCGGGAAGCCATTCCTTTTCTTATAGCTGCGTGGGAAGCCGAACCTGAAAATATTGCTGCACAGATGAATCTTGCGCATTGTTATCTGGAAATCAGGGAGTTTCAGAAAACGTATGAAGTGTATGACGCGTTAATCAGCCGGCTTGGCGAGCAGAGCGGTCTGCTCCTGTTAAAACAAAAATTGTGCTATGAGATGGGAAGATTACAAGAAGTTGTCGTTTTATATTATCAAATGTTAAATCAGGGAGCGCGGGATGCAGGGATTTATGAGTATGCAGCAAGGGCTTACCTTGATGCAGGACAGTTTGATCATGCCAGAAATATTCTTGCAAAAGCGGATGTGAACGGAGTGGCAAGTTATGGTTTGCGTGCGTTATATTTAATCTGCTGTTTCCTTTCAAGACAAACATATAACGGCTTTGCTTTTGAGTTAAATCAGGAACTTGATGAGATGCTGCAGGAAGGCGAGCAGGACGCGCAAAATCTTAACACGAAAGATTACCTTGCGGAACTTTATTATATAAAGGCGTTATCCGCGGCGCAGTTCCAGGAAAATAAAAGACGGCATCTGCTCAGTGCAATTGAAGTCAATGACCGGGAAAAGTATCACAATACGCTTGCCAGTCTGTATGTTCAAAGTGGGCAGCCACAGGAGGCGTTGAAAGAGTATGTTTATATTGAGGAGCATTTTACACCGGATACGAAGCTTTATATTGAAATGGCGGAACGTTATTTTGACGTTGATGATATTGCGCATGCGTGCGAATATGTTCAAAAAGTGATTGACTTTGATCCTGAAAATGAGAATGTCTATCGGACAGCGGCTATGATTTATGATAATTTCGCTTCCAACAGGGGGATTTTTTATCATGATTCTATTCGGCTTTGGAAACAGTATATTGCATTCAATCCGGAGGAAATCGCGTTTGCTTATGTCCGCTGTGGTATGGCGCATCTGTATCTTGGACAATATCAGGAGGCGCTTTTTTGCTTTACCGAGTCGGAAAAGGATGCGCAATGGGAACGGAAATATGACACTTGTGTCATGATTGGGAGAGCGTACAATGGATTGGGACGCTATGAAGAAGCAGTTTCTTATATGGAGCAGGGACTTGCAATGATGAAAGAGAAAGACAAAACCGAGGAATTTACCTATCAGTCAGTGCTTGCACTAGGGCATATTTATATGAGGCTTGGAAAGCTTGATGCTGCGGATAAAACGATACGTGATTATATGGAGTATTATTATACGCTTGAGAAAAAAGCGTATGCGGTCATGACGCTTAAGGATATGTATGTTTCAGCAGACCAGTATGAAAAGGCGGATAAACTTTTAAAAATTTATACATATGCGGAAAGGATGATAGATGAGGGTTTTTACCTCTATATGACTCTTTCTGCACGCCGTCGGTTTTGTACTACATTTTGGGAAAAGATAGCACTGCTTAGGGAAGTAAAAAAGGCGCTGCGTGCGTATGACAGACATGATTTGCGGAGACTTTACGCGGATATACTTGGGTATGATTTTCTTATGGTAAGGAAAGCAATTATCGTAAAGCAGAAGCTGCCCCAGGTGATGACATGGGATCTGTACAGAAATGATTTGCTTGATTTGATTCGGATGCATAAATTTTTGAAGCAGGAGAACGAAGTTGCACGTTATAAAGAGATTATTTTGGGTGTGATGCGGCGCGAATTTGGATGCGGGAACTTAGACCTTTATGATAGCTTTATTGACAATTCTATGGAAAGGAGACTTGATGCTCTCACCTATCTTGTCCAGTTTTTGTCATTGACAGGGGAAGTGGCGCTTGCGGAAAAGTATGCTGCAATGATGGGAGCATGCGCGTTGTGTGCGGACTGCAATGAGACAATATGCTATGATCGGTTTGAGGCGTTCGGTGTTTTTTATGAGGCAAAAGGGGATGTACAGCGTGCGTATGAATATTATGAAAAGGCGGTTAGCAGTCATGGATATGATAAAGGGTATGCGATGCTTTGCATGAAGAAAAAGTATGGGAAGAAGTGAATGATTTTACTGCATTTGCAAAGTAATTGTGCTATAATGTCGTTAGTCATTATACTCGCCAAATGGGTTGATGGGGGGATTACAATGAAAAAATCAAGTGCTGTAATGTTGTTTTTTATTCTGTGCTGTTGTATCTTGGCAGGGTGCGCGGATTTACTCAAAAATGAGGACATGGAACAGAGGGCAATGTATTTAATTGAGGCATTCAATGAGGATGATGCCGACCGGATATTTCAGGAGATGTATCCGGGTGTTGTCACCCGTGAGGAATTTGATAAGTCATATGAGGCGGTTCGTGAGCTATGGGAAACATCTGACGAATATACCATAAAACTGAAGTCCATGAATACCAAAAAGAACTTTAATCAATCCGGAGATTTCAGCATCTGTCAGGCGCAGTATTACGTTTATACCCAGGCTAAGGATTACACTATCACCTTTACCTATCGGGTGGATGATAGCGGAGAAGGATTGTATCAGTTCCATCTCAATGTTGGAACGGTACCTGTGTTGGTTAGCGGAGGCATTACGACGGCCGGAGAAAATTCCGCACTTCAATGGGCATTGTTGATTTTTAGCGCGCTGTCGTATCTTTTGGTTATTGTCACAGTAGTTGACATTCTTCGGAAACGTCCCCGGCTGTATGGGGTATGGCTTATAGCGGCGTTGTTCTTTGCTGCGTTTCGGATACAGGCCGCGCCTGCAAATTTTCATCTGGGCGGAAACGTAGCCTTGCTTGTCCTTTCGGCTTTTAAAATATATACTACTGGCAGTCGGAATTTTGTTTTTGCACTGCCTGTGGGGGCTATCATTTATTGGTGTATGCGCAAGCGGTTGATGACTCAAAATGATAAATAAAGTTGCCCTGAATACATTTCGATTATTTGACAGTGGGAATTTAATGTCAGAAAAAATCATTGACAGATTCTCAATAAAGAATTAACATAAGTATAGTACAAGGGCGCACGCTACAACAGGCTTGCGCCTTTTCTAAACAAATCACAGAAAGGCTAGGTGTAATATAAATGATAGAATTATTGGAAACAGGCGCTTATCTCGTAAACGGAACGGAGCTTGTCGCCGACAATGCGGACGCTGCGGCGGCAGTAAAGGCAAAAACCGGAAAAGATGCAGATAAAGCTGCGGCAAAGAAAAATACAATTGCTTACGGAATTTTGGAAAAACATAACACTTCCGACAACATGGACAAGCTCAAAATCAAGTTTGACAAGCTGACTTCCCATGATATTACGTTTGTAGGAATTATTCAGACAGCGCGTGCGTCGGGATTGACAAAATTCCCTGTGCCGTATGTGCTGACAAACTGCCACAACTCGCTCTGCGCGGTAGGCGGTACAATCAATGAAGACGACCACATGTTTGGATTGACTTGTGCAAAGAAATACGGCGGCGTTTATGTGCCCCCTCATCAGGCAGTAATCCATCAGTTCGCGCGTGAGATGCTTGCTGGCGGCGGCAGAATGATACTCGGTTCCGATTCACACACACGCTATGGCGCACTCGGCACAATGGCGATGGGTGAAGGCGGACCGGAGCTTGTGAAACAGCTCTTAAATCAGACATATGATATCAATATGCCTGGCGTAGTTGCTGTTTATATGGAAGGAACTCCCGCAAAGGGCGTCGGTCCGCAGGACGTGGCGCTTGCAATTATCGGTGCCGTATTTAAGAACGGTTATGTGAAAAATAAAGTTATGGAGTTCGTAGGTCCCGGCGTTTCTAATTTATCAGCAGATTTCAGAATCGGCGTTGACGTTATGACCACAGAGACGACTTGCCTTTCTTCTATTTGGCGAACGGATGATGAAATCAAAGAGTTTTATAATATTCACGGCAGAGCAGAGGATTTTGCGGAGCTCAATCCGGGAGAGGTTGCTTACTATGATGGCGTGATTAAGGTCGATTTGAGCAAGGTGAAACCGATGATCGCGATGCCGTTCCACCCGAGCAATACATACACGATTGAGGAATTGAACGCAAATCTGATGGATATCCTTGACGAGTGCGAGAAGAAGGCGCTTGTCAGCCTTGACGGAGCGGTCGACTTTAAGCTGAAAGATAAGGTAAGAAACGGAAAACTGTATGTTGAACAGGGAATCATCGCAGGCTGTGCGGGCGGCGGATTTGAAAATATCTGTGCGGCAGCAGACATTTTGGAGAATGCAAGTATTGGTCCTGACGAGTTTACATTAAGCGTTTATCCGGCGTCGATGCCTGTTTATATGGAATTGGTAAAGAATGGATGTGCCGCGAAGCTGATGCAGACAGGTGCGGTATTAAAGACGGCATTCTGCGGTCCTTGCTTTGGTGCGGGTGATACGCCTGCAAACAATGCATTTTCAATCAGACATTCGACGAGAAACTTCCCGAACCGCGAGGGCTCTAAGTTACAGAGTGGACAGATTGCGTCTGTTGCCTTGATGGATGCGCGTTCGATTGCGGCGACTGCGGCAAATAAGGGATATCTGACACCGGCAACAGAGTTTGACGGAAATTTCACAAAGTACAACTATTTCTTTGACAAAAAGATTTACGAGAATCGTGTATTCGATTCAAAAGGCGTGGCGGACGAATCTGTTGAGATTAAATTTGGTCCGAATATCAAGGATTGGCCGGCAATGGTTGCGCTTACGGACAATCTGATGTTGAAGGTTGTTTCGGAGATTCACGATCCAGTTACGACTACAGACGAGTTAATTCCGTCAGGCGAAACATCTTCCTACCGTTCAAATCCTTTGGGACTTGCAGAGTTTACGCTTTCCAGAAAAGACCCAGCTTATGTGGGACGCGCAAAAGAAATTCAGGCGGCAGAGAAGGCAAGAGAGGAGCAGTCATGTCCTGTGCAGACACTTCCGGAGCTTGAGGAAGCATGGGCAATGATGAAGACGATTACACCGGATGCAGACCGCTATAATACGGGTATCGGAAGCACAATCTTTGCGGTAAAACCGGGAGACGGTTCTGCAAGAGAGCAGGCTGCAAGCTGTCAGAAAGTACTTGGCGGCTGGGCGAATATTGCAAATGAGTATGCAACAAAGAGATACCGCTCAAATCTGATCAACTGGGGTATGTTGCCATTCTTGATTAAAGAGGGCGAACTTCCATTTAAAAACCTTGACTATATTTACATTCCCGGAATCAGAAAGGCTGTCGAGGACAAAACAGATGTGATTAAGGCATATGTTGTAGGAAAGGACAAGAAAGTTGAGTTCGAGATGACACTTGGCGAGCTTACGGACGAGGAGCGGCAGATCATTTTGAAAGGTTGTCTGATTAATTATAATAGGATTTAGTTTTGGCATTTAATATGTGTTTTGTGAACCCCGTAATATTTCAAAATGCAATGCCGAAATAGGTGATAATTTGTATATATAAATTATGAAAAACAGAAAAAATAACTTAAAATATCGTAAAAATCAATTCAAGTGGAATTTAATAGGCTGGCATTCCGAATCTGCATGTGAAAAATGCGGACAAAAGACAATTTATCAAATTTACAAATATGACGCATGGTGCTGCACATCGTGCAATGAGTGGTTGGATGAAACCTGTTCTGACCCGGATTGCCCATTTTGCAGTAGGAGACCTGAAACGCCATATGAAGTGTGCTTTTTGTCAGATATGGAAATGAGCAGTGCCGGTAGGAGAAAACTCTGGAGACGTGAAAATTACCAACATAAAGCAGATGGAATGAGAAAACATAAAAAGCGAAGGGATGCCATGATTGAGCGAAAAGAATATGCTTTTATGATCAAAAAGTAAGGAAAAATAATAGAAAACAGGTTCAGCTTTCAATGAAAAGCCGAACCTGTTTTTTTATTATTTTTCATTTTCTTCCAGCATCTTCTCAAATACATCCTCCGGAACCGGCTTACAGTAGCGGTATCCCTGTGCCACATATGCTCCAATCTCCATCATAAGCTCCGTATCGTCCTCTGTTTCCACGCCCTCGCAGACCACTTGGGCGTTCAGGTCCTTGGCAAGATTTACGATATTTTTCATGATATACACCTGTCTGGTACGGTTTTCGTTATTGAGAAGGAACGAACGATCCAGTTTGATAACGGAAGCCGGTATCTGTTCAAATACTCCCAGAGAGGAATATCCTGACCCGAAATCGTCTATGGAGAGATGTACACCCTTTTCCCGCAGAATGTCAACAATCTCTTTGACCTTCTGCTGCTGCACATCCTCAACCACAAGCGTTTCCGTAATTTCCACCTCAATCAGTTCTTTCGGAATTTGATATTTGTCAATAACGGACTCAAATCGTTCCGGAAAACCATCCTCTGTAAAATGCATTCTGGAAAAATTGCAGGACACAGGCACGACATTCTTGCCGGCATCAATCCGTCGGCGCAGCATTTTACATACACTCTCCATGACAAAGAAATCAATATCCTTAATTCTGCCTGTGCGTTCATAATATGGCACAAAGAACCACGGCGTGCGAATGGCTCCATCCGCTGTGGGATCCTTGAAACGTACCAACGCTTCTGCACCTACGATCTTCTCATTGCGAATATCCACCTTTGCCTGATAATAAGCAACAAAGTCCTTGTTGATATCGACAGATTCCAAAAGTTTTTCCCGCTCATGCGTTTCTTTCAGCTGCGCTCGCAGCTTGTCATCATAAATCTGCACAGCGTTGCTGTAGCTGTTTTTTAAGGAATCTACCAACTGTATACCTTCGGACAAAGCACGCTGCAAATCGTCTTTTCCGTTCTCCAGACAACCCACACCAATAGCCAGAGACATATGGGTATCTACTTTCTCGTAAATTCGGGAAGATATTTTTTCTGCAATGTCCATCAGGCGACTTCGCAAAGCTTCCACGTTTTCATATTTCATAAACAGTACAAAATGACTGCCATAACTTCTGGCGTAGAGTTCTTTTTGGTCATCCACTTCCTCGGAGAGCGTTTTGATGACTAATTCCAGTATACGCTGCCCCGCATTCCAGCCATACAATGCGTTGTAGCTCTTAAACTGACCAATATCCGTGTAGGCAACGGCATAATTACTGTTTTTGTCTGCTGCCAGTTTCTGTGCCGCTCGATATCTTAAATAATGAAGATTCCAAATATTAAATTCCATATCCTTGTACATCAACTTCTGAACCCGGATACTGTTTCGCAGCAGAAAGAACAGCACTAAGATAATTGCCACTGCACAGCATGACAGAATAAGAATGATTGGAATGCTATGGTCGCTGATAAAGTTTGCCATACTCATCTTGGAATAGAAATTGTCTTGGAGCATATAGTCATTGACCATTTTGTCGCTGACTTCAAGTAGTTCCTTATTCAAAATGCCGAGAAGAAGCGAATTTTCGTTATCTGCTACAAGCATATAGATGCTGTGAACATCGCTTAACACGCTGTGGATTTCCATACCATTAAACCGTAGCTGGGAACCTAGCAGATACTCCGCCAGATACCCGTCACAAATGGCAGCGTCCGCATCGCCCTCCCTCACTGCATTCAAGCTCTCAAGCTGCGTGGGATAGAGCAAAAGACGTGTGTTTTCATCCGTGAAACTCTGCACGGCGCCCCCTGAAACGCTGCTCTCCTCTACTGCCAGTACATTTATGGAATCCGATTTGTCATTCCTTCTCATAATAATGACATGAGGTATCTGGGCATACACTTTTGTGGATGCCAGCCCATCCGACTGCATCCGTTGCTGCGATTCCCCACAATAGCTCAAGATATCGATTTTGCCGCTTCTTAAGGCTTTCTTAGCATCCTCCATGCTTTCCAGCTGCACATAATCAAATAGGATTCCCGTGCTGACAGATACTTCTTCCAACACCTGTCTGGAAAGTCCAGTATAGGTTCCCTCATTTTCGTAGGAGAACGGATAATAGCCGTCTAAGTATCCTACGGTCAATGTTCCACTTTCTGCAATATACTGCTTTTCGCTATTGGTTAGCAGAATCGTCTGATCCAGTCTGCTGTCATAATACTTTACCATCAGCTCATTTTCCAGCCCCGGCCGGTTCATCTTCACATCTGCAATTCCTTGATTGAGTTCCCGCATCAGATCGTTGTTACCCTGATAGGTTATGTAATAAAAAGGCATGGGAGCAAATCTGCCGACGACACGCTGCCCTTCTCTGACTTCTGTCAGGGAATGTACAAGGGCATCAATTTCTCCCGCATTCAATGCTGTATGCAGAGCTGCCGTATTTTCATATTCCTTCACTTTGGGACTCGGAATACCGTGATCTGCCATGTATTCATAAAATTCGTCTTTTCGTATGTAACTTCCAACAACGCCAAATGTAGCGTCGCGCATCGCGTCAAAGTCTTCATATGCAAATTCGCTGTCGCCATTTACCGCAATTACACCAAAGGTATATCCGCTGGCTAAGTTCGCATACTGATACAGTTTCGCTCGTTCCGCGGAATACTGCGCAGAACCCACCAGATCCACCTGCTTCTTCAAAAGCATAGTCAGGGCATCGTCCCAGCTTTCGCACTCCACATACTCAATGTTCCAATTGACATAGTCGCTCAGAGCATTCAGGTACTCCACATCCATACCCGTGCGGCTGCCGTCCGCCCTAGTTTCATTGTAACCTTCCATAGGGAAAAAGCCGACTCGGACCGTACGCTTTTCGACGCCTTGTACGACCCCAACGCTCCCTATGGATGCCAGAAGTGCAACTATAAGCATAAATACAAGAAGTCTGG
>JAAVAF010000070.1 GCA_014804225.1 Lachnospiraceae bacterium | reverse complement strand
AGGGTGAGTACGGTGAAAGTGCACATGTCTATTTAAATGGAGAGAGTGTGGATTTAAGCCACAGTATTAGGGCGAACGATATTATCAGTGTGGAGGCATCAACGGTTGGACCTGATGCACAGGAAAGAATTGCGGATCTTGTTGACTGTAACGGTAAAATTACGGTTTCTGTCAACGGAGAGGAGATGCAATTACCGAAACCGGTTCGGGTAAACGGGAAAGTGGTTACTGGAGAATACTTGATACAAAATAATGATCAGGTTGAAGTGTTTTTTGCTTATCCGCTTGCGCAGTTTTGCGAATATATGGACCTTTCCACGGAGGATATGTTTGTTTCGATTAATGGTAAGAACGCAAAGGCAGATGCGGTCATTTATAACGGAGATAAGATTGATATCAAGAATAAGAAATCAATTGTGACAGAAAGTAAAGAAACAGAAAAAACGACTGATGCGGTCAATACAACAAATGAAGCTGCGCCGAAAGCGGATGCAGAAACGCAAACTGCGACGGTATCAAATGATGCAGTACAGGAGATTGCAAAAGAAGAGACTGTTTCTGAAGGGGCGACTACATCAGATAGTTTTACCACGAGCACCATGAAGGAAGAACAGAGCCGGAAAAAAAAAGAGGAAAACGCAGACGAAACGCCGAAAGAAGAAAGCAAGGAAGCGGTAGACGCACAAACAAAGGCAGATAACGAAGAAAAAAAGGAGGAAACGAAAGAAACGCAGCAGCTGCGTCCGGAATTTATGACAAGTACCGAGATTGAGGAAAGCACAGACGGCTCCAGAAAGATTATCGTCATTGTCAATCAAGAACCGATTGTCATGAGAGGAAAAAAGAATTATACGTTTGTAGACATCTTTGATTACATTAATTTTGATACAAGCAAAATGCAGGGCACGGGAATTGTCACTATTGTAAACGGTCAAGATGCGCAGTATACACAGGAGCTGTACAATGGAGATAAAGTTGAAATTTACTGGAAGAAAGATTAAAAAGGATTTTATAAGATTTTATAAATATAAGGGGATAAACAAATGAAAATGTGTAGTATAGCTAGCGGAAGCAGCGGTAACTGTATTTATATCGGTACGGAGGCGACGCATCTGTTGGTAGATGTAGGCATTAGCGGAAAAAAGACGGTTGAAGGATTAAATCAGCTTGGACTTGCAGGAAGTGATATAGACGGGATTCTCGTCACGCATGAACATTCGGACCATATTAATGGTCTGGGTGTGATGTGCAGAAAATTTGGGATACCTGTTTACGGAACAAAGGGTACGATATCTGCGATTCAAAAAGTGAGTAGTCTCGGAAAAATAGATGACTCACTTTTTCATGTGGTGAATGCCGACGAGAAATTTATCTTAAAGGATATCACCGTCAATCCAATGAAGATATCGCATGATGCGGCAGAGCCGGTTGCATACCGGTTTCAGTATGGAAGTAAGCGTATGGCAGTGGCAACGGATTTGGGCATTTATAATGATTACACGGTGGAAAGTCTAAAAGGTATGGATGTACTTTTGCTTGAGGCAAACCATGACATCAATATGCTTCAAGTTGGTCCGTATCCATATTATCTAAAACAACGGATTCTTGGAAACAGAGGACATTTATCAAATGAGCTATCAGGGAAACTGTTAAGTCGTCTTTTACATGACAATTTAAAGACTGTAATTTTGGGGCATCTAAGCAAAGAAAACAATCTTGCGGAGCTTGCTTATGAAACGGTCAGACTGGAGATTTCAATGGCAGATAATCCGTATAAGCCTGATGATTTCCCGATTTATGTTGCAAGCCGCAGTGAAATTTCACAGTTGGTTGAAGTATAGATTAGAGAGGAGCATGGTTATTAGTATGAAAAAAACAATTATCACAGTGGTAGGAAAAGATACGGTCGGAATCATTGCAAAGGTGTGTACTTATCTTGCGGACAATAAGGTCAATATTCTTGATATTTCGCAGACGATCGTAGACGATTATTTTAATATGATGATGATTGCGGATATGAGTAATTCCATAAAGTCCGTAAGCGAGGTTTCGGATGATCTAGATAAAATCGGAACTGACATAGGTGTCATAATTCGCTGCCAGAGAGAGGAAATTTTCAATAGTATGCATAGGGTATAGGAGGAGAATCATGATAAATATTCATGAAGTATTGGAAACCAACAAGATGATTGAGAAAGAAAACCTTGATGTGAGAACAATCACGCTTGGTATCAGCTTGTTGGACTGCATTGATTCCGATTTAGAGCAATTAAATCAAAAGATTTATCATAAAATAACGACAGTGGCAAAAGACTTGGTAAGCACAGGCGCGGAGATTGAAAAAGAATTTGGGATTCCTATTGTAAATAAACGAATTTCTGTTACCCCGATAGCATTAATTGGAGGAGCGGCGTGCAAAACCACAGATGATTTTTTGACAATCGCAAAGACGCTTGATAGGGCAAGAAAGGATGTAGGCGTAAACTTTCTGGGCGGGTATTCCGCACTTGTATCAAAAGGAATGACAAAGGCAGACGAGCTTTTGCTTCGCTCGATACCACAGGCGCTTGCACAGACCGAACTTGTGTGCAGCTCCGTCAATTTGGGTTCCACAAAGACTGGTATCGATATGGATGCAGTGCGTCTTATGGGTGATATTATAAAGGAAACGGCAGAGCTTACAAAGGAGCAGGATTCGATAGGCTGCTCAAAGCTTGTAGTATTTTGTAATGCTCCCGATGACAATCCGTTTATGGCGGGGGCATTTCACGGCGTTACAGAGGCAGACGCGATTATTAATGTTGGTGTAAGTGGTCCCGGAGTTGTGAAAAATGCACTTGAGAGTGTGCGGGGGGAGAGCTTTGAAATTCTTTGTGAAACGATTAAAAAGACTGCATTTAAGGTGACAAGAGTCGGTCAGCTTGTGGCACAAGAAGCATCAAAGCGGTTAAACATTCCGTTTGGAATTGTCGACCTTTCGCTTGCACCGACACCGGCAATCGGTGACAGTGTAGCAGACATTTTGTGCGAAATCGGTTTGGAGTATGCGGGAGCGCCGGGAACAACGGCGGCGTTGGCGCTGTTAAACGATCAGGTAAAAAAAGGCGGCGTTATGGCTTCTTCTTATGTCGGCGGATTGAGTGGCGCGTTTATCCCTGTCAGCGAAGACCAAGGAATGATAGACGCTGTAAATGCAGGTGCACTCACGTTGGAAAAGCTTGAGGCGATGACATGCGTATGCTCTGTTGGACTTGACATGATTGCGATACCGGGAGATACTAAGGCGACAACGATTTCGGGTATTATAGCGGACGAGCTTGCAATCGGTATGATTAACCAAAAAACGACGGCAGTGCGCATTATTCCCGTAATCGGAAAAACAGTCGGAGAAAACGTAGAATTTGGCGGACTTTTGGGACATGCACCGATTATGCCCGTAAATAATTTTTCATGTGACGCGTTTGTAAACCGCGGAGGAAGAATACCGGCTCCGATACATAGCTTTAAGAATTAATAGGAAATGGAACGACTTCCGCAAAAGTGAACGATCACTGCGGAAGTCGTATTATTTCTCTGGTCAATTCGTTTAAAGGTGACATGGGTGTCATTTTTTGCGCTTTAACACTCTCATAAATATTTGCGGCATGGATATCTGCTTTCAGGGAAACGAGAGTGCTTCCTGTAAATCGTTGCAGTCCTTTTGCCGGTGAGGTGATAATTGGAATAGAAGCGTTTTGGCCAATAAGGCTTAGAAGCTCGCTTTTACCGTTTTCACTTCGAAAGCCAAGCAGCCTTGCATATTGACAATAATCGTGCTGCTGCAACAAATCTGCACTTTGCTGCGTCATATCAAGGACGGTGTGCATCAGTGCGCGACATAGGCGCGTATAGGTAAGATTTTTGCTTTTACATAGATGTGCAAACGCTTCGAAAGATGAAACATTCATGCTATTTGCAGCGATGACATTAGAAAGCTCCGTTCCGACATCGTAAAAATGTGAAAATCCGCCGCCAAAATCGACGATCTGTAAAAGCTTGTATAAAAGAAGCTGCGAAAAATCGTTTGGAAACAAAAGCTCATTGTGCTTTAATGCTTCCAAACAGGCATCGGGAATATGTGTTGCCAAGGTGGATAAATTGTCGCTATGGGAGCCGGAAAGTTTTTTGCGTATAGCATTTGCGGACGCAAAATGATTGTCTGAAAGAACATCATCATGAAACCCTGCGCCCTCTCGTTTCAGCGTGAGTGGTGTAATAACGCTTTTTCGCTGCTTTAATGCTTTGATATATTCCAATGCAAGAATGTTATTGGGACTTGAGAAAATAGCAGCAGTTTCTTTTTGATAGGAAGGGGACACGGCTCTCACAGCCTCACTCCTTGCAAGTGGAAAAGATTTTCCCGCTTTTAAATGCAAGTTGAGTATTTGTTTGTAATCGTCAGATTCGTCTGCGATGATATCAGCACATTCGCATAAAAGGTTGATATCTCCACATTCACTGCCGAAATGAAGGACATCAACAACCCCGAGCTTGTCCAACAGTGATACCGCTCCCTGTGCGAAATATTCTGCACTTGCAAGCGAAAAGTACACCGGCAGCTCAAAAACCGCATCAGCGCCGCATTCGAGCGCAATACGGCAGCGTGCGTATTTATCAATAATAGCAGGTTCCCCTCTTTGCACAAAATCTCCGCTCATGACAACAATAATATAGTCTGCTTTAAGGGTTTTGCGGATTGTATGAAGCTGATAGAGGTGCCCGTTGTGAAAGGGATTGTATTCTGCAATTACTGCGGCAACTTTCATTGTAAAAATCCTTTCTGTTGAAATGAGATTGAACCTTTTTTCTTCTTATTTTATAGGAAATTGCGACGGCGTAAACCATTTAAGAAAGAATTTGCAATGCAAATTCTTTGAGGTTTCGCTGCCGAGCGAAACCTTTTTTATAATAAGTATAGTAGCAAAATAGAAACAATTTCGCAAGCGATGCAAAAAATGCGTAAAAATATTATATATTTAGTTGACAAATTTTAACGGATTATGTATAATATGTGAATGTGTGGACAAAAGTTCACATTAATATTGAATTTCCCCGTATAGCGGTGATGAAAGATATTTATGAAGCAAATAAGGAGGTGTAACAATGTCTATATGTCCAAAAAATAAATCTTCAAAAGGTAGAAGAGATAAGAGAAGAGCAAACTGGAAGATGAGTGCTCCTACATTGGTAAAGTGCAGTAAGTGTGGCGCTTTGATGATGCCCCACAGAGTATGTAAGGCTTGTGGTTCTTACAACAAGAAGGAGATTATCGCAGTTGATTAATCAGTTGACAAAAAGAAAGATTAAGGGATTTCTTAGAAGATAAGAGGTTCCTTATTTTTTTGGCAAAGTTTTGCCTGATTTCGCTTGATTTTTAACAGCGGTTTTAGTATCATTTAATATTATGGAGGATTTTGACAATGGATGAAATGGTAAAAGTAGCAGTTGATGCGATGGGCGGCGATAATGCGCCGATGGAAATTGTGAAAGGCGCTGTTGAAGCGGTTAATGAAAACAGTAAAATTAAGGTATATCTGACGGGACAGAAGGAAGCAGTTGAGAAAGAGCTCGCGCAGTATACTTATAATAAGGAGCAAATAGAAGTGGTTCACGCCACAGAAATTATAGAAACGGCAGAACCGCCTGTTATGGCAATTCGCAAAAAAAAGGATTCGTCTATTGTGGTGGCATTAAATCTTGTAAAAGATGGTGTCTGCGATGCGTTTGTATCTGCCGGAAGTTCTGGTGCAGTGCTGGTCGGAGGGCAGTTGATTGTCGGAAGAATAAAGGGAATCGAAAGGCCGCCTCTTGCACCGCTTATTCCTACAGAAAAAGGTTGTTCTCTTTTGATTGACTGTGGTGCGAATGTTGATGCAAGGTCCTCTCATTTGGTGCAGTTTGCGAAAATGGGTTCCGTATATATGGAAAGTGTTATGGGAGTTCAAAATCCGAAGGTGGCAATCGTTAATATTGGCGCTGAGGAGGAGAAAGGAAATGCGCTTGTAAAAGAAACATTTCCGCTGTTGAAGAACTGTCCCGAAATTAATTTTATCGGAAGTATTGAGGCAAGAGATATTCCAAGTGGTTATGCGGACGTAATTGTCTGCGAGGCGTTTGCCGGAAATATTATTTTGAAGCTTTATGAGGGTGTCGGCGCGATGCTGCTCAGAAAGGTAAAATCAAGCATCATGTCTTCGTTTACCAGTAAAATCGGTGGTATTCTTGTAAAGCCCGCACTGAAAAAAACGATGAAAGGCTTTACGCTTGAAGAACATGGCGGTGCTCCGCTGCTTGGCTTAAACGGCTTGGTTGTAAAGACACACGGAAGCTCTAAGGCAATCGAAATTAAAAATTCCATTTTACAATGTGTTACCTTTAAGGAACAAAAAATAAACGAAAAGATTAAAGAAAAAGTTATTCTAAAAGATGAATAAACGAACTTGTTCGTTTGACGTTCAACATGGGGGATAAAAATGGAATTTGATGCGTTACGAAAGGTGATTGCGGCTGTTTTGGGAATGGATAAAGACGAAATAAAGCCTGAGATGGATTTTGAATCTGATCTGGGTGCCGATTCGCTGGATCTTTATCAGATTTTTATGGGTGTGGAGGACGAGCTTGGCATTGTCATTCCGACGGAAGGAATAGAGCGTATTACCACGGTCGAAGAGGCGGTGGCGTTTATAAAACAAAGCATGTAAAATAAAGCTTGAAAAACAAAGCTTGTTTTAACAAAGAGCCCTTTTACACAGGGCTTTTTGCGTGAAGGAATATTTGAGGTGCAGACGGTGAAAGGAACATGGATATAGTATGCGTAACAGGAAAGAGCTCCTAAAGGAATTACAAGATAAAATAGGGTATCAGTTTCAAAACGAGGGACTGCTAAAACAGGCATTGACTCATAGTTCGTTTGCAAATGAGCAGAAGATTAATAAATTGAGTGATTATGAGCGGCTTGAGTTTTTGGGGGATGCTGTGCTTGAAATGGTTTCGAGTGAATTTTTGTTTCACGAGAATCCCGAGATGCCTGAGGGACAGCTTACAAGACTGCGCGCATCAATGGTGTGTGAACCGGCGCTTGCATATTGCGCAAGAGATATCGATTTAGGTTCCTACATCCTTTTAGGCAAGGGCGAGGAGGCAACAGGAGGCAGAAAGCGTGATTCGCTTACATCGGATGTGATGGAGGCGGTGATTGGAGCAATCTTTATTGACGGCGGAATCGAGGAGGCAAAAAAGTATATTTATCGTTTTGTGCTTTCTGATTTGGAAAATAAAATTCTTTTCATGGACAGCAAGACACTTTTACAGGAGGAGATTCAGAAGAAGAATACAGCGCAGTTACATTATGAACTTGTGGACGAAACCGGTCCCGATCACGATAAAGAGTTTCGTGTAAAGGCTTGTCTGGATGGAAAAGAAATCGGAACAGGTGTTGGCCGGACGAAAAAGGCGGCAGAACAGCAGGCAGCTTATGAGGCACTTATGATGCTGAAGGAGAGAGGCAGATAAATGTATTTAAAGAGTATCGAGGTACAGGGATTTAAGTCCTTTGCAAATAAGATTGTATTTCAGTTTCATCAAGGAATTACAGATATTGTTGGTCCAAACGGTTCGGGAAAGAGCAATGTAGCGGACGCGGTACGTTGGGTGCTTGGAGAGCAGCGCATCAGACAGCTTCGCGGGGAGTCCATGCAAGATGTTATTTTTTCGGGAACGGAGCTTAGAAAACCGCTTGGATATGCATATGTGGCAATTTCCTTTGACAATGCAGATCATAAGCTTGCGATTGATTATGATGAAGTTACGGTGGCAAGGCGGCTTTATCGTTCGGGGGAAAGTGAATATTCTATTAACGGGATTCCATGTAGATTAAAAGACGTGAATGAGCTTTTTTATGACACGGGTGTCGGAAAAGAGGGTTATTCTATTATTGGACAGGGACAGATTGAGAAAATTCTGAGCGGAAAACCGGATGAAAAGAGAGAGCTTTTTGATGAAGCGGCGGGGATTGTTAAATTTAAAAAAAGAAAGGCGACAGCACAGAAAAAGTTAGAGGATGAGAAGAACAATCTGATTCGTGTCACAGATATTTTAAGCGAGTTGGAAAAGCAGACAGGCCCCTTGGAAAAGCAGTCTGAGAAAGCGAAAGTTTATTTAAAGAAAAAGGAAGAATTAAAAGAGCTGGACGTTAATATGTTTCTTTTGGAGAACCAAAAGCTTACGCAGCAGCTTTCGGAGATTGAAGAGAAATATACAATTGCGCATGACGAATATGAGGAAACAGCTGCGAAATACGATAAGATCAAGGAAGAATATGACGTTATTCAAAGCCGCATTGAGGAGCTTGCACAGGAGATTGAGGATACCAGAAATGAGCTTACGGATACCAGTATGATGCGTGGTAAGCTTGAGGGTGAGATTAATGTCTTAAAAGAGCAGATTAAGGGTGCACAGGGAAACGAGCAGCATTTTAACGAGCGTATTGAGGCAATTCGTGAGCAGATTGTCAAAAAGGAGGAGGAGCGTGACAAAATCCTCACTGATAAGACAGAGCTTGATGAACGGGTAGCGGCGCTTGAGAAAGAGCGAAATGAGGCGAAAGGCTCGCTTTTTGAGGTTCAGGCGCGTATCGAGGAGCTAAATACAAAACTTGAGGCAGATAAAAACAGAATCATAGAGATGTTGGGCGAGCGTGCGACAATCAAGTCCAATCTGGGAAGTTTTGATGCCATGATGGAGCAGTTACGCATCAGAAAATCCGAATTGGATTCCAGACTTTTGCGTGCCAAGAGTGATGAGGCAGAGAGAGATGCGGAGATCAAGACGCTTCAGGAGGACTTTAATCGGATTAATGATGAGATTATAGAGACAAATAATAAGCTTTCGCAGATGGACGAAAAGACGGGAACCTTTAAGGAAAGACTCTCGAACAAAGACGATGAAATCAGGGAGATACAGGGCGAATATCAGAGATATAAGTCAATGTTTGATACCATCTCAAATCTCACGGAGCGCTACGAGGGATATGGAAACAGTATTCAGCGGGTGATGGAGCAGAAAGAAAAAAATGCGGGCATCATTGGCGTTGTGGCGGATATTATTAAAGTTGACAAGGAGTATGAAACTGCAATTGAAACGGCACTTGGCGGAAATATTCAAAATATTGTTACCGATGACGAGGAAACAGCAAAGAAAATGATTGTTTTCCTGAAAAAGAATCGGTTTGGACGTGCGACATTTCTGCCGCTTACAAGCATCACAAAGCCACAGGAATTTAAGACGCCAGAGGTGTTACAGGAGAAAGGTGTTATTGGTCTTGCCGATTCGATTGTGAAGACAGATAAAAAATATAAAAATGTGGCAAAGGCGATGTTAGGGAGAATTGTTGTCGTAGACCATGTTGATAATGCCGTTAAGATTGCAAGAAAATATGACTACGGTGTGCGAATGGTAACGCTTGAGGGAGAACTTTTAGTGCCTGGTGGTGCAATCAGTGGTGGTGCTTTTAAAAATAATTCTAGCCTTTTGGGAAGGCGGCGTGAGATTGAGGAGCTTGCGTCAAAGGTAGAAGAAACGAAAAAAAGATTGCAGCAGGCAGAACAGGATATAGAGGATATTAAGGCAGAGCGAAATGTTCTGCGAAAGGATATTGAGGAGGCAAAGGCAAAGCTGCAAGCGCTTTTCATCGAGCAGAATACGGCAAGATTAAATGTGGTTGCCGCAGAGGAGCGAAAGGCAGAAGCAGAGCAAGGCTTTGGATCACTGAAGGACGAAGAAGAAGAAATCGCAAAAAAGACAGTCGAGATGAATGCGGATAAGGATAAGATTTTGGAAGCGCTGAAAAACTCCGAGGAGGAGGAGAAAAAGTTAGAGGCAGATATTCGCATGTATCAGAGCGAGTTGGAAACTTATCGTATTGAGGAATCAAATAAGACTGGTATGGTGGGCGAGTGGGACGTCGAGTACGAAAAGCTGCTGCAAAAGCAAGAGTTTGAACAGACGAACCTAAACCGTGTGGAAGAGGAACTTGCCCGTCACAATGAGGAGCTTTCGGAAGTACAGACAAATCTTGAAGCATGTCACAATGACATGGAAACGAGATTACAGAATATTGACGAGATCGAAAAGACAATCGCGGCATCGCACAGTACGCAGACGGACGCAGAGGCTGCATTAAAGGAGAAACAACAGACAAGAGATGTGTTGATGCAGAAGCAAAAGGGCTTCTTTGATGAGCGTGAGGAGATTGCAGAAAAGAAGAATGCACTGGACAAAGAGGTGTACCGCTTAAATTCACAGAAGGAAAAACTTGAGGAGTCGATGGAGACTCAGATTAATTATATGTGGAATGAGTATGAGATTACACTAAAGAGTGCATCGGATTTGCGAAACGAAGCATTCAAAGATATTCCTTCGATGAAAAAGCAGATTATGGAGATTAAGGACGATATCAAAAAACTTGGCGATGTCAATGTCAATGCGATTGAGGATTACAAGGCGCTCATGGAACGATATACGTTCTTAAAGAATCAGCACGATGATTTAATTGAGGCAGAAAAAACATTAGAGGGTATTATCGAGGAGCTTGATACGGCGATGAGAAAGCAGTTTGCCGAGAAGTTTGAGGAGATTAAGCGCGAGTTTGACAAAGTGTTTAAGGATTTGTTCGGGGGCGGAAAAGGGACGCTTGAGCTGATTGAGGACGAGGATATTTTGGAAGCAGGAATTCGTATTATTGCGCAGCCGCCCGGGAAGAAACTGCAGAATATGATGCAGCTTTCCGGTGGAGAGAAATCCTTTACGGCAATTGCTCTGTTGTTTGCGATACAAAATCTAAAACCTTCGCCGTTTTGTCTGCTTGATGAGATTGAGGCTGCACTTGATGAGGAGAATGTAAGCCGGTTTGCCAAATATTTGAATAAGCTGAAACAATCGACACAGTTTATTGTAATTACGCACAGACGTGGTACAATGGAACAGGCAGACAGACTGTATGGAATTACGATGCAGGAGAAGGGCGTGTCCACGCTGGTAAGCGTTAATTTCGAGGACAGCGAAATGGATAAATGGAGTGAGGAGAATAAGGAGGAGAGTTGATGGCAGGTTTTTTCAGTCGGTTAAAGGAAGGATTAAACAAGACAAGAGATAATATTGTGGCAGGTATTGATGCAGTGTTTTACGGAGCGTCGGAGATCGATGATGATTTTTATGAGGAGCTTGAGGAAATTCTCATTATGGGTGATATCGGTGTCAATGCCACGAATGACATTATTGAACGCATGAAAGATGAAGTGAAGAAACGGCATTTGCGGCAGCCTTCCGAATGTAAGGAGCTGTTGGTTGAGAGTATTAAGGAGCAGATGCACGTAGAAGAAACGGCATATGACTTTGAAAAAGAGCAGTCGGTTATCTTTATCATTGGTGTAAACGGTGTGGGAAAGACGACCTCTGTAGGAAAGCTTGCAAGTATTTTGAAAGGACAGGGCAGAAAGGTTTTGATTGCCGCTGCCGATACATTTCGTGCCGCTGCGGGCGATCAGCTTGCAGAGTGGGCGCATAGAGCGGGCGTTGATATGATTGGCGGAACAGAAGGCGCAGATCCGGCTTCTGTGATTTATGATGCCGTGAATGCGGCAAAGGCGCGGAAAGTTGATGTATTGATTTGCGATACTGCGGGACGGCTTCACAATAAGAAAAATCTGATGGAAGAGTTAAAGAAAATGAACCGCATTATTGACAGAGAGTTTCCTGACGCACACAGAGAAAATTTGATTGTGCTTGACGGTACTACAGGGCAGAATGCGCTTTCACAGGCGCGGGAATTTGGAGAAGTGACAAATCTGACAGGAATTATTCTGACGAAGATGGACGGAACTGCAAAGGGCGGTATTGCTGTAGCAATCCAGTCGGAGCTGAATGTGCCGGTGAAGTACATAGGCGTGGGTGAAACGATTGAGGATTTGCAGAAATTTCACGCGGATGAGTTTGTGAATGCGTTGTTTGATATTGAGAACGAGGAAAGTGCGGTAGCGGAGAAAGTCGATACGAGCGAAAGTGACATGAGTGCCATAGAAAAAAGCACAGAGGATGCCGCAGAAAACGAAAGTGACACAAATGTCATAAACGAGGCTGTGGAAGATGTTACAGAGGAAACAATAGAAAAAGAAGATGACACAAGTGTCATAAATGCAGCAAATGATACAGTAGATGAAAAGACAGATGAGGTTGAGGAAAGTGTCAGAGAAGAAAAGCCAAAGAAAAAGAAATGGCTTTTCTGGTAGATTTTACAATGATATATGTTGTCGCAATTTCCCATAGAATAAAAAGCGGTAAGGAGGAAATAATATTATGTCAGAAATGCTTACATTGGAAAAATTTGAGGAGGCATCGGAGCTTGTCAAGAAGGTTACTTCCGAAACAAAGTTGATATATAGTGAATTTTTTAGTAATCAGACAGGAAACAGGGTGTATTTAAAGCCCGAAAATATGCAGCTCACGGGAGCATATAAGTTGCGTGGCGCATATTATAAGATTAGCACGCTTACACCTGAGGAGCGCGAAAAGGGCCTGATTACTGCGTCTGCGGGAAACCATGCACAGGGCGTGGCATATGCTGCAAAGAAATATGGTGTCAATGCAGTTATCGTGATGCCGACCACGACACCTTTGATGAAAGTGAACAGGACGAAAAACTACGGTGCACAGGTTGTTTTAAAGGGCGATGTGTATGATGAAGCGGCAGAGTATGCAGCTGCGCTTGCTGAGGAAAAAGGGTATACGTTTATCCATCCGTTTGATGATTTGGCGGTTGCTACAGGTCAGGGAACGATTGCGATGGAAATCTTTAAAGAGCTTCCTTTGGTAGATATCATTTTGGTGCCAATCGGAGGCGGCGGGCTTGCGACAGGCGTTTCGACGCTTGCAAAGCTTTTGAATCCAAAGATTAAGGTGATTGGTGTAGAGCCTGCGGGAGCAAACTGTATGCAAGAGTCCCTGAAAGCGGGAAAGGTTGTAACGCTTCCGACAGTCAATACCATTGCGGACGGTACGGCAGTAAAGACACCGGGCAAAAATATTTTCCCGTATATAAAGAAAAATATTGATGAGATTATTACAGTTCCCGACGAGGAGCTTGTGGTTTCTTTCCTTGACGTAGTTGAAAATCACAAGATGGTGTTGGAAAATTCGGGACTTCTCACAGTGGCGGCGCTCCGTCATCTTAACGTAAAGAATAAAAAAGTTGTATCTATTTTGAGCGGCGGAAATATGGATATTATTACGATGTCCTCCGTAGTACAGCAGGGATTGATTTTCCGTGACAGAATCTTCACGGTTTCCGTGCTGCTGCCGGATAAGCCGGGTGAGCTTACAAAGGTTTCGGAAGTAATTGCGTCGATGAACGGAAATGTTATCAAGTTGGAGCACAATCAGTTTGTGTCAATCAACAGAAATGCTGCCGTGGAGCTTCGGATTACGCTTGAAACGTATGGTACAGAACATAAGAATCAGATTATCAATGCGTTGGAGGAAAACGGCTATCAGCCGAAACAGGTCAGAACCAATATATAGGAAGCGTGAAAGGGAATGCTTTCACGCACAAGCTGTGACCAAGTGGAGGTATTTACGTAGAATGGCAGGGAAGGCAAAAAAGACAGTAGCGCGTTATTTCATATTGACAGCAGCGGCATTTATTTATGCCGTTGCTATTAGTTTATTTTTAGATCCAAACGATATTGCGCCCGGAGGCGTGACCGGCGTGTCGATTCTCGTGAATCGTTTTATCAATATTCCAACAGGTACGATTAATTTATTGCTGAATGTGCCGATCGTGGCGCTTGGATTGTGGAAATTCGGATGGCGTTTTATTGCGTCTACAATGTATGCGCTTGCAATGATCACTGTGTTTATGAATACACTTTCGCCACTTGGAGCAGTGACGGATGATTTGCTGATTGCAGCGGTTATCGGCGGTGCGCTGATTGGAGTGGCGCTTGCGTTTGTGTTTAAGTCAGGAGCGACAACGGGCGGTGCGGACATTATTGTCAAGGTTCTGCGAACGAAGTGGAAGCATATTAAAACAAATGTGTTGTTTCTTGCGTTTGACAGCATGGTTATTGTGGCATCGTGGATTGTATTTCGGGATTTAACCGTTGCATTTTATGCGGGTATTGCTGTGGTGATTGATTCGGTGGTTATGGATAAAGTGCTTTACGGATCGGATGAAGCAAAGCTGATTTTTATAATCAGCAGAGAACCGAATAAGATGAAACAGCGCATTATGGGGGAACTTGACATTACGACGACGATTGTTCCGGCAATTGGAGCTTATACAAACGAGCATAAGGAAATGCTTATGGTAGTCACTAGAAAGCAGATGGCGCCAAAGCTTGAGGAGATTGTAAAGGATGAGGACAACCGCGCGTTTATGATTATTGCGTCGGCGAATGAGATATACGGGGAAGGGTATAAGGATATTACGCGGGATAAGCTGTAATATCCTTTTTTGACAATACAATAAATTTGTTGTATTATAAAAACATAGACAAGAGAGAAATGAGAAATAATGAACCGTACATTTATAGAAGTGCCGATATTTACAAGAAAGTGGAAAGAATTAGGAAGATTCGGATATCTACAAATGATAAAGGAAAACGTGGTGGTGCCAGAGTAATTTATGTAGATATAGAACTAAAGGAAACAATTTATTTTATTAATGTGTATACGAAGAATGAAAAAGATGATTTAACAGAAGAAGAGAAGCGAGCGTTTAAGGCAGTTGTGAAATCTTTAAAGGAGGGGTAGCGATGGGGAATTTTTTTAATGATACGATGCAGGGATTATTAGAAGCTGTCGAGATTGAAAAAGGAAATATTCCTTTAGTTCAAAAAGAGGATATGCCTGCTGCCACTTATGTTGTGTATGATAGAGAAAAAGAATTGATCAATCAGATGATATGTTTACGAAAAGAACAGAATATGACGCAAAAACAGTTGGCAGAAATCACAGGTAATAAACAGCAGGCTATTTCAAGGATTGAAAATAATGAGAATAGTCCGTCTTTACAAACATTTTGCAATATTTTAAGTGCACTGGGGTATGGACTTGTGATTGAAAAAAAATAAAATTGGCATTTCGATATGCATATGAAAAAACTGGTTGAAAGGCATAGGGAATGCGATTTTACGGGAGGTTTGTAATGAATATAGCTGTTTTCGCGTCACATGGCGGAAGTGATTTACAGGCAATTATAGATGGGTGTAAGAATAAGGAAATAAAGGCGGTTGTTTCCGTTGTCATTAGCAATAACAGCGCTTCCATGGCATTGCAAAGAGTCCAAAATGAGGGAATAGACGGATATCATCTTAGTGTAAAAACAGAAGGAACAGAAGAATTATTGGCGGAAAAGTTGTTGTGTGTTCTTCGAAAATATAATGTTGATATGATTTTTCTTGCCGGATATATGAGATTATTACATCCTTCTATTCTGGAAACGTATCATAATCGCATTTTTAATATCCATCCGGCTTTGCTTCCAAAATTTGGAGGGAAAGGGATGTATGGAATAAATGTTCATCAGGCTGTGATTGATGCTGGTGAAAAGGAAACAGGAGTAACAATACATAGGGTGAACGCGGAGTACGACAGCGGAGAAATTGTAGCGCAGACAAAAGTACCCGTATTGGAAAATGATACGGCGGAAGTATTGGCGGAGAGAGTGTTACAACGAGAGCATGAATTTTTGGTTGAAGTCATTTCTGATATTGTGGATGAAAAGATCCAATTAGGATGGAGTGACATCTAAAATGGAGGAGTACAAGGACTTATTAGATTGTTTTGTAGAGCAGAGCAAGCATATCCTTGACCGTAATCTTGTAGGCATTTATCTTCATGGTTCTGCTGTGATGGGCTGTTTTCATGCACAAAAAAGTGATATTGACTTGCTGATTGTCGTAAAGGGTGGAATTTCAGATGAAGTAAAACGGCAGTACATGGATATGGTTGTTGCGTTGAATGAACGAGCACCCCAAAAGGGAATTGAGCTTAGTATTGTGAAAGCGCAAGTGTGTAACCCTTTTGTATATCCGACGCCGTTTGAACTTCATTTTTCGATAACGCATTTAGAATGGTATCAGAAAAGTCCGACGGATTATATTGAACAAATGAAGGGAACAGATAAAGATTTGGCGGCGCATATTACAGTAATTTATCATAGGGGAAAAACGCTTTATGGGCGGGAAATTAAAACTGTTTTTTCTGAAGTTGACAGGGCGGATTATTTGGACAGTATTTGGAGTGATGTGGAGAATGCAGTGGAGGAAATTGTGAAGCAGCCGATGTATTTTATTCTCAATTTATGCAGAGTGTTAGCATTCAAAAAAGAGAATATTATTCTGTCAAAACAGGAAGGCGGAGCATGGGGACTTGCAAATATTCCCGGAGAATATGCAAGTTTAATTGAGGGTGCGATGGCAGAATATGAAATGGGTGTTTCAATGCATTTGGACAAGCAACTTGCGAAAGAGTATGCGGCATATATGCTTATACAAATCAGTGATGTATAAACAGTACAAAAATGTTAATGGTGATGAATAATATTATTCATTTTTGTGTGATGGATGTGAGGAGAATGGATATGGAAATTGCAGTATTATCTGATATACACGGAAATTATGTTGCATTGGAAACTTGTGTGAATTATGCTTTAGAGAGGGGAATAGACAAGTTTATATTTCTTGGAGATTTTTTAGGGGAACTGGCATATCCGCAACGAACAATGAAGTTGTTGTATTCACTGAAAGAAAAGTATCGTTGTTGGTTCATTAAAGGAAATAAAGAGAATTATTGGTTAAATTATAATAATGCATGGAAAGAAAATGATTCAACGACAGGGGCGCTATATTATACTTATCATAATCTGACACAAGAGGATATGGAGTTTTTCCGTCAATTGACAGATAAAGCGGATTTTTCTTTAGATGATTTACCAACGATAACCTTGTGTCATGGCTCGCCCAATAAGGTGAATGAAAAATTAAAACCTGACGATGAAAATACTTTTTTGATTATGGACAGCAATCAGGCAGACTATATTTTATGTGGTCATACGC
>JAAVAF010000069.1 GCA_014804225.1 Lachnospiraceae bacterium | reverse complement strand
TTAAGCGTAATTGTCATACTCTCATCCGCATCAGCAAAATTTACAATATAAGGCGACACAACGATTTCTTCAGAATCACCAAGTGTCCAACCAACAAACTGATTACCTGCTGCCGGTGTACAGTTTCCAAGTGTTATGCGTTGACCTGTCTTAACTGTGACTTCACTTTGCATTCCTGATGGAAGAGTACCGCCGTTCTTATCATATTTAAGCGTATAACTCATCGCCTCATAAACTGCTGCAATAATTATGCTTCCGCCTGTTGCATCATCTTCGCTTACCTTATAAACAGCCGGTTTTTTCAGCAATGTTGTACCATCATCTACCGACCACCCCTTGAATATATATCCTGATGCCGGTGTGCAGTCAGAAGGGATTTCGATTTCCT
Source organism: Lachnospiraceae bacterium (assembly GCA_014804225.1). Lineage (GTDB taxonomy): Bacteria > Bacillota > Clostridia > Lachnospirales > Lachnospiraceae > COE1. Next base: position 26,546 of record JAAVAF010000069.1, on the reverse strand, counting down.
CTCCCTTTCTCGCAGTTTTGCTCTCAAGGTTTGAGCCTTCCGCTGCCGTTCCGTTTCCTACCTGCCAGATAATCGTATATACCTGCTCTGTAACTTTCAGGTTGTAGTAAACAACACCCTTATCACCTTCTGCATATAAATAATAGGTTCCTGCCTCGTCAATATCAAATTCTTTTGTAGTCTTTGTTGTGCCCGTTGTAATTGCAGATTCACTAACTTTCTCCACAGAACCATTTGCTGATTTCTTTGCAAGAACAAGCTTGTAGCTTCCGTTATCTGCTGGTGACCCTGATAATCCCATCTCTACAGATAATGTACCAGAGCCTTCTGTTGTAAACTCTATCGTTTTCAACAGTCCATCTTCATTACCCTGTATACTTGTATCCGTTAAACGTAAACCATTGGTATACAGTCCGCCGCCGTTCTCCTTAACTGTCATATAGTATTTCGGACTATCTTCTTTAGAGCCTCCACCACCTGAAAGTGCATGTGCAATAAATCCACTTCCATTCAGATCTGTTTTTTCCGTAATATCACCGACAGTAAGCTTTGTACAATCAAGGCTCAGTTTCACCTGTTCCAACTCATTCCAGTGTGCATATACCGTTATATTTCCTGTTAATTGAGATCCATCGATTTTATCAACTAACTTACCACCTTCAAGTGCATCATACCACCCTGCAAAAGCATATCCCGCTCTCGTTGGCTTTTGTGTAATCTCATATATTTGAGATGATGCTATTCTGACTGTTGTAACTGCTGAACCGCCATTTGAGTTGAATATCAAAGAATAGGTAACTTCATCATCACCACTTTCTTCCCAATCAGCATAAAGTGTTGCATTGGCATTTACTACATATGGATATGTAACTTCCTGTGTGCAATCTGCATCTGTATACAGTCCACTAAGTGTATGACCTGTTCTTGTAAAGGATGCTGGTACCATTGCTGACATTGATGCATATGATTTTCCTTCAATAACTTCTACCGTTTTTGCATCCGGAGAGTCGTCATAATTGTACTCAAACGAAAGTGTATAGTATACTTCTTCCGATGCTCCGTTTGATACCGATATATAGTACACGTTCATACTGTCATTTTTTGTTATGTTATGTAAACCTGCCTTTAAATTTTCAACGGTAAGCGTTCCATCCGAACCTGTCGTATATGCCGTTCCATCTATTTTTACTTTTTTGCTCGCCCCATCAAATGCCATAAACAGCGTTGCTCCATCGTTGCATGAAAACGATATATTCGTTTTTGACTCGATCTTAAGGCAATCTGTATATGTAACACCATTAACCGTAACATTACCTTTATTTTTTGCATAACTTCCACTTACAGTAAAGAAATCTGTATCACCGTTCGAAGCCCCTCCGGTAAAGTAAAGTTCATAATCTCCTGCTGCCGTGCTTCCGCCACCAGATACATCATTGTCACCTGAGCCTGAGCCTGTACCTGAAGTTCCTTTTGGTATCTCAGCTTCTTCAGACGCATCACATCTGACACACTCGCGCCGCTTTAACCCTTCCGCATCTTCCGTAGCCTCTGTAACCACCTTCCATGCACCATAGGAATGTCCAAGCGCTGGAACAGTTTCTTCTTTTGTTTTCTCTTCACAGTCACCCGTTCCTTCGCATATGTAAACATTCTTGCCTGCCTCTGTACATGTGGCATTTATTGATTCTGAAGAATCTAATTTGTATTTGTGAAAATGTGCATTGGGATCATGCTGTGTAATCTTCAAGTTCTCAATTGTCATATCCTTAAAGACAGCTACAGTTCCTTTTTTGGGATCCCCCGGTTGAAAAGCTTCGGCTTGTATCATATACTTACCGGCTGGAAGATCTACTGCACTACCGCTTCCTGTAAGAAGATTTTCACCTGCTTCATTTACAAGAACTCCAGCAATTGCTTTGGAACCGCTTGAATATTCAACTTCCAAATCAAAAGCCGCACCAACCTCAAACGCATAGACGCTTTTTGAAATCTTACCAGGTGTGAGCGTCTGCGGAAGACTGTCAAATTTATTGATCTTACCACTAGCAGCTCTTTCTACTACCGAATATCTATTGGATGTAATTTCTTCCGGCCGTTCGGGATTTTGTTTTTGTACGCCTGTCTGTGATGCAATTACTTTCCTCAAATCTGCGAAATCAGTTTGAAGCTCATAATCCTTACTCGGAATATAGGACTGTGAAGGTTCAGTATCAAATTTATCATATTTAATATTTCTTGCCGAAAATTGACAATTATTGGGAACATATTCTGATTTGTCTTCAACAACAGTTCCCAGCGAACCTTTATTTTGTATTATACTTGCGATAGAATCGTTATAACTCTTTATTGCACCCGCTTCAACAGCCTGTGGACTCTTACATGCATAAAAAATATTATATTCGGAATATATATATGCATCTGCTCTTGTATTTTGAGCATAGTCAGTCTGCATATCCCAGACATTATTGTACATATGTACATTTGCCCTACGTGTAAGAGGTCCTCTTGCTTTACACATATACCAATAATTGTGATGATATGTCAGATTAAACTGAAGGGAATAATCCGCTGAACCTACAAGGTTTGTCTTATGACAACTGTCAAAATAATTGTAGCTGCAGGTAAAATACTGACCTCTCTTAAAGTCTACCGAACCATCACCTTCACTTTTATCTGATTCCGCGGGACTGGTAATTTCAGGACAGTAAAATTCATTATTGTGAATCCAACATCTCTCAACACTCGCCGTTAGATCTGAATCTGCTTTCTTACTTGCCTGCTGACCTTCCATACCGATAGCATCCTCAGGTGTATTGATGAACGTAAGATTACGCACCTCAAAGCTTTTACCCAAATTAGGATCTGAAGTCTGCGCTATGTAATGGAAACCCCAACCATCAATCACTGCATCATATCCAATACCTTCAATTGTAATATCTTTTCCAGACTGGATACGTGCCATATGTCCGTTATCACCTACTGTACCACCGTTATCCGTAGAACTATAAGTCGTAAGACCTGTAATTTTACATTCTGAAGCAGCGCTAAACTTACCTTTCTCATAAAGTCCGGAATCAGACACCGTGCCAATAAAGCGAATTACAAGCGGTTTTCCCGCTTTTGCAAGTTCTTTGATAACACCTTGATTGGTGTTGGCTTTACCGCCATTACTCGCCTTTCCGCCTCCTGCATCCTGCCCTACGGAATTGAGGATATTACCGATACCTTTTACAGTGATATTGCCAACCGTAAGAGTTACATCATTCTTATTTTCATCTGTAACATAAAGCACTACCGCCTTATCTTTTAACGTACCATCATTATTATATGCACCAACACCATCTTGATAAATACCATCTTTAGCATTAGCGTCAAAATGCGCAAATCCCGAACGGTCATAGGCGTAAACTGTAATGCCCGTCTTCGTAAATTCACCGGAACCGTTTACCTTAATCTTAAGATCATATGTACCCGCCTTAAGTCCCGGAATATCAATACGGGCTCCTCCGTCTTCTCCCGGTCTTACAAGATACTGCAAATCCTCAGTAGTGAGTGCTCCCGTTGCTTCGCCTGTCCAGCTTACTTCCGTAATCGCACTCATGTTGTCTTTGCCTTTTACTTTCGCAATTTCCGCATAAATGCTTTCATTCCAGCCACCGACTTTAATATCGGCTGCCGTGACACCTGAAACTGACGCTGCCGCCCGAACTTCCTCCAACGACATCTCCTCAGACTCCGACTCACTTTCCTCTTCCGAACCGGAAGCTGACTCAGACTCTTCTTCCATTACTTCCTCATAAACAGGATCAGAAACCGCTTCTTTCGATTCCGTATCTTCCTTCGCTTCTGTCTTTGTTTCCGTCTTTTCTTCCGTATTCTCCTCTACCTTTCCGGTATCGGCATCTTTCTCATCATCCTTCGAATCATCATCGGAAACAGCATCATCCTTCGAATTATCATCGGAAACAACATCATCCTTCGCTGCATCATCGGCATCTGCATCATCCGGAGCCTGCTCCTCACCTGCTGCCTCCTCTGCATCTCCATCATCCGAAACATCATCCGAAACCGCATCCTCCAGCTCGTCTGCCTCCGGCATCGTGCCGAGATTTTCGGTTTCACTTTGCGTTTCCACTTCCGCCGCATACACCGGCATGCTCTGCACCATCGGTGTAAACGTCATAGCGGCACTTAACAGTATCGCTATCAGCTTTTTACTCATACTTTTTACTTTTTTCATTTTAAAGTTCATATTCCTTTCTTTGTTCAATCAGACGACTCGCAAAGCGTGTCAGCGTTTGATCATGTCGTAGACTCTTTAGATTCCATGATATTGTCTACCTGCGGCAATATCTGCCTGCATCTGCGTTTTAAGATTGTCTACTCCCTCAAAGCGCATCTCAGGTCTTTTGTATGCGAGCAAATATACATCCATGTATTTGCCGTATACATCCGCATTAAAATCATATATATACGTTTCCACCCCCATTCGTTTTTGATCATTTACCGTAGGTTTTGTCCCAATATTTGTAATAGACGGAAGCTGTACACCATGATATGGCATGCTTTCATATGACTGACTGCCTTTTCCGCTATACAGATACACATACGAATAGTATACACCCTTTGGCGGCAAAAGCTTTTCTTCTGGCGGCAAAAGGTTTACCGTTGGCATTCCGAGCGTCCTTCCGAGTTTTTTTCCGTGTATGATCTCTCCACTTACGTGGTACGGCGTTCCAAGTAGTACAGAAACAAGCTCCATATCCCCCTCTTTTACTGCTTTTCGCACAAATGTCGAACTTACCTCATTATCATTATACAGCACTTTGTCTATAATAACAACATCATAAAGATATTTTTTTGCCATTTCTTCCAAAAGCTTGCAGTTGCCCGCTCCATGCCTCCCGTAAGACACATCGTCACCCGCAACCACGCATTTCGCATGAAGCATTCCGACAAGCACATCTTCAACAAATACTTCCGGCTCCATGTCTGCAATCGACTGAACAAACGGAAACTCCACAAGATAATCGACACCCGCCTGCGCAAAAATCCTGCGTTTTTCCTCCACGGTTGACAGCTCCTGTATCGGCGCGCCGCTAAAAAATGCCGCGGGCGACGGCACAAAAGTAAAGACCACCGATTTTTGCCCTTTGCTTTTTTGTATTTCAAGCTGTCGCAAGAGCTTTTGGTGGCCCAGGTGGAATCCGTCAAATTTACCGATAGCAACGGCAGTCGACTCCTCTATCTGAAATTTCGTCGTGTTTTCTATTATCTTCATATCAAAACCCGATTCCTTTTTATTCTATAAAAACATTTTATAGGGCTTAAATGCGCCCTCCTTTTTCACAAATGTATATATCGCTTTAAATTCCCTTTTTTCGTCATAGACGCGCAGCATGTCCCCATCCTGAAAAAAGGTCTTATTATCAAAATCAAGCTGCCGCAAAGACAGCTTATTTCCGTTTATCAGAGCATTCTGTGCCTCAGGCTTTACCGTCGCACCCTCATAATCCATAAAAATACTGTCAGGCGCTATGATAATTTTTTCACAATCTCCCTGCTGCACAACCGCCTCAACTTCCGAGAGCGTAAGTGCGTCCTCAATCTTAAAATTACCTACCCTTGTACGTTTTAACGACTCCATCGCCGCACCGCACCCAAGCTGATCCCCAATATCTGCACACAAGGACCGGATATAAGTGCCTTTTGAACACTCCACCACAAACCGCGCATAAGGACGCACAATCTCGAGTATCCGGATATTCGGAATATCCACATGGCGCGACTGTCTTTCAACTTCCTTTCCCTGCCTCGCGAGTTCATAAAGCCGTTTCCCGTTTACTTTAAGCGCAGAATACATCGGGGGGATCTGCTCATAACCTCCCACAAATCCCATAATTGCAGCTTCAATCGCCGCCGCGTCCGCCGTCACCTCTTCTTCACTGAGTACCGTTCCACTCATATCCTGTGTATCCGTCGTAACGCCAAGACGCATACATACTTCATACTCCTTGCTCTTATCTGTCATCAGGTCACAAAGCTTTGTCGCATTTCCAAAGCAGACAGGAAGCACGCCCACCGCATCGGGGTCAAGCGTTCCCGTATGTCCGATTTTTCTTTGTCCGACAATCCCTCGAAGCTTTGCCACAACATCATGCGAAGTAAATCCTGCTTCCTTGTATATGTTTATGATACCGTTTATCATAATCCTTCACCAACCTAAAATCCTTTGCGTATTTTAATTGTGAACTTATTCACAATATCGTTACACAAATTTGCTGCAATGAAACATTATTTTTCATCGTATTCTTTTATTTGACGCGCAATCTGCCTTGAAATATTATTGACAACATCATGAAAGTTTCCGCTCATGTTACAGCCTGCTGCCCTGACATGACCTCCACCGCCAAAATATGCCGCAACCTTACTGACATCCACATATTTGCTCGAACGCAAGCTTATTTTATATTCCAGATTTCCCGTTTCGTACATAAAGATTGCACATTCCACGCCCTTGATAATACGCAGTTGATTAACAATCCCGTCTAAATCCCCCGGAGTTGCATTGTAAAACGAAAGTATCTTTTGATTGATCGCACTTACAATACACTTCCCGTCCATAAAGACAATACTCTCCAAAAGCGCCCTGCCTAAAAGCTGATTCTGTACATACGTCTTTTCATAAAAGGTTTCATCTATGATTGCGGGAAAATCAAACCCGTATTCCAGCAAATCCGCCGCGATTCGCAGTGTTTTTGGCGACGTATTGGAATATTTAAAAATTCCTGTATCATGGATAATTCCTATGTAAACAGCCTTCGCAATCTCTTCGTCCATGTAGCTTTTGTCTATCAACTCATAAACAAGCTCTGCCGTCGAGCTAAGTCCCGGCACCACATAATTCACATCACCGCAACCGCCTTCATTACTCACATGATGATCAATATTGATCCGCTTCTTTGCACCGTCAAAAAGCGCCGCCGCCTCCCCGAGCCGTGATTGCTCACAATCGAGTGCGATAAACACATCCGGTGTTTTTGCACAAAATCCGCTGTCGACCTCGTCAATATCCTTTATGCAATGAAATATATCGGCAGGTTTCTCAAGGCAGACCGTAATCCTTGTATCGGCAAGCGCCTTTTTGAGATAAAGGTACATCGCCATACAAGAACCGATACAATCACCGTCAGGTCGGATATGCCCTGAAATCACAATGCTTTTCGCATCTTTACATTCTTCTATCAGATTTATCTTTTCCACAAAAGTCCCCCATTCCTACATAACCTTATATATCTATTCAACGTGCCTTGCGTCGTCCTCCTTATTAATATCATCAATCTTCTTTGTCATCGACACGCCGTATGCAATCGACTGATCTAAAATAAACTTAATTTCCGGCGTGTTTCTCAGATTGATTTTCTTTGCAAGAAGATTTCTGATATATCCCTCAGCGCTTTTTAGGCCCGCAATCGTGTTCTGCTGCGACTCCTCGTTGCCAAGCACGCTAATCCAAGCCTTACAAGTCTTTAAATCCGGCGCAACCTCCACCGTAACAACCGAAGTCATAGGATTAATTCTCGGATCTTTAATCTCACTTCTGATAATCTCCGCAAGCGCACGATGCACCTCACCGTTCACACGCGTATTTTTCACGCTGTTTTTCCTCATCTAAAATCCCTCATTCCTACATGGCAGATACCTTTTTAACGCGGTACCTCCACCATAATATATGCCTCTACAATATCAAGCTCCTGCATACTGTCAAAGCCCTCGAATACAAGACCGCACTCAAAACCGGCTTTAACCTCCTTAACATCATCCTTAAAACGTTTCAGTGATGCAAGCTCACCNTCATAAATCTGCTCACCCTCNCGCGTAATNCGAATCTTNCAGCCTCTCTGGAACATACCNTCAAGCACATACGAACCCGCNATATTTCCGACTGCNGACGCTTTAAAGATCTGTCTTACCTCGGCATGACCNATNACNTTCTCCTCAAANATNGGATCNAGCATNCCNTTCATCGCTGCCTCNATATCTTCAATCGCCTGATAAATNACNTTATAAAGTCTTACATCGACGCCCTNGCGNTCTGCTGTAACCTTCGCCTGCGCATCNGGACGCACGTTAAANCCAATGATAATCGCATTGGATGCCGATGCCAGAATGACATCTGACTCATTAATCGCGCCGACACCACCATGAATGCATTTGACAACAACCTCCTCGTTGGAAAGCTTCACAAGACTCTGCTTCACGGCTTCCACACTACCCTGTACATCAGCCTTGATAATCAAATTAAGCTCTTTTAAATTGCCCGCCTGTATCTGCGAGAACAAATCATCAAGCGACATCTTAGCCTTAGTATCTTCCAGAAGTTTTTCTTTATTCTGTGCGACAAAAGTTTCCGCATAATATTTTGCCTCTTTGTCGTTTTCATGCGCAATAAAGATTTCGCCGGCATTTGGCACATCGCCAAGTCCTAAAATTTCCACAGGTGTAGACGGACCTGCCTCTTTGACACGTCTGCCCTTATCGTCAACCATCGCACGTACTTTACCGCTTGCCGCACCTGCCGATACGAAATCGCCAACCTTTAACGTACCTTTTTGTACAAGGATTGTTGCAACCGGTCCGCGTCCTTTGTCAAGTTCTGCCTCGATGACAAGTCCTCTCGCACGTCTGTTCGGATTTGCTTTGAGTTCCAGTACCTCCGCAGTCAAAAGAATCATCTCAAGAAGCTGCTCAATACCTTCCCCGCTCTTTGCCGAAACAGGCACAAAGATCGTACTTCCGCCCCAATCCTCGGCAATCAATTCATATTCCGTAAGTTCCTGCTTTACACGCTCAATATTAGCGCCTGGCTTATCAATCTTGTTGACCGCAACAATAATTTCAATGCCTGCTGCCTTTGCATGGTTAATCGCCTCAACCGTCTGAGGCATTACACCGTCATCCGCCGCTACCACAAGGATTGCGATATCGGTAGAGTTCGCACCACGCATACGCATCGCCGTAAACGCCTCGTGTCCCGGTGTATCTAAAAACGTAATTTTCTGATCATTGATATTGACTGTATAAGCACCGATATGCTGTGTGATGCCGCCGGCTTCCTTATCAATGACATTTGTCTTTCTAATGGCATCAAGAAGCGATGTCTTACCATGGTCGACATGACCCATAACGCAGATAACAGGCGGTCTTGCCACCATCGCGTTCGGATCCTCCTCGCTCTCCTTTAAAAGCTCCTCGATAACGTCAACCTTTACCTCCTGTTCGCAGATAATATCATACTCAATCGCAATATTCTCTGCCGTTTCGTAGGTAACCTCCTGATTGACCGTTACAATCTGCCCCTGTAAAAACAGTTTTTTCACAATCGCAGACGGCTGTATTTTCATTTTCTCCGCAAGCTCTTTGATTGTAATTGTTTCCGGAAGCGTAATAACCTTAATCTTCTCCTCAACAACTTCAACCGGCTTTTTCTCCGGTTTGATAAACTTGCCTGCCTTATTTTTGCCCTTAACATTCTTGATGTTGTCACCGTCATCCTCATACATGAAGTCCTTGCGGCTTCTCTTATCCTTCTCCTGACTGATACGGCGCTTTTCCTCATCTCTATGCTTTTCCGGCTCCTTCATAGGCGTATCCGGCATAAAGCTGCTGTTTTTTCCGGCTCCTTTTGCCCCAAATCCGCCACGATTGTTGTCACGACCGCCACCAAAGCTCTGTCCGTCACGGCGTCCGCTGCTGAAGTTTTGTCCGTCACGACGCTGACCGTCACGGCGCCCGTTATTGTTATCCCTGTTATTATCTCTCTGTCCATCGCGGCGTTGTCCGTCACGGCGTCCGCTGTTATTATCCCTGTTATTATCTCTCTGTCCGTCACGACGCTGACCATCGCGGCGTTGTCCGTCATATCTCGCCCCGTTGCCTTCTGCCCTGTTTTCGCTTCTTTGCATAACAGTTTTTTCAGTCTTTGGCTGCTCCTTTGCCTCCGGTGCTGCCTTAGGTGCCTCTGCTGCCGGTGCCGGTTTGGCTGCGCTTACCGGTTCTGCTGCCGGCTTTGCCTGATCTTTTACCTCCGGTACTGCCTTAGGTGTCTCTGCTGCCGGTGCCGGTTTGACCGCATTTGCGGGCGCTGTTTTCTTTTCTGAAGAATGCGGCACCTGTGCCCCTCTCATTCTTGAATTGTCAGGATTGCTGACAAAGATAATACTTTTCTTCTTTTTCACGGGTGCAGGCTTTGGCGCTGCTTTCGGGGGCTCTGCCGCTTTCGGCGCCTCTGCCGCCTTCAACACTTCCGCTGCCTTAGGCTTCTCTGCCGCTTTTGGTTTTTCCTCCTTCGGTGCCTTATCGGACTTTGCAGCTCCCCCCTTGAGTGCTTTTCTGACTTCCTCGACCTGTTCGTCCTCCAACGCACTCATGTGCTTTTTCCCTTCGATACCTTTACTTTCCAATACTGCTAGGATTTCAGCGTTCTCCACACCGATTTCCTTCGCAAGCTCATACACTTTCATTTTCGCCATATTTTATCATACCCTTTCCAAATGCGAATTGAATCGCAATACCACTATTCTGCACGACTGCCAAACTGTTCCAGTCCATTTTTAATTGATTTCGCAAAATTTTCATCCGTAATTGCAAGGGAAGAGCGCATCCCCTTTCCAATCGCGCTGCCAAGTTCTTCCTTCGTTCCGAAAAAGTATCTTGGCACCTCATAAAACTTACACATATTGGAAAACATCTTCTTTGTATTATTCGACGCGTCCTCCGACACGATGACCAAATACGCATGACCGCTCTTTACACTCTTTTCCGTAGAAAATTCTCCGCTTGCTACTTTACCCGCTTTCATCGCCATTCCTAGCATTGCGTACACTTTTTTCAATTCGTTCTATCTCCTTTGTCAGACTGTCGTAGATTTCATCAGATACCTGGATTTTAAACGATCGCTCAAGTCCTCTTGACTTTTTTGCCTTTTTCAGGCATTCTGCATTCGGACATATGTAAGCGCCTCTGCCGTTTTTTCGCCCTGTCGCATCAAGAATAATTCCCTCACTCTCGGTGCGCAGAATGCGCAGCAGCTCCTTTTTGCTCTTCATCTCACTACAGCCGATACACTGTCTCATCGGAATTTTTTTTGCCATCTATTCTGCGGTCTCCTCTGCTTCGATTTCTACGTCCTCTGTCTCATATTCACCCTCGTACTCTTCTTCCTCGTAGTCCTCTTCATAGTAGACATCGCCGTCCTCATCGTACATATAGTCCTCATAACGGAAACCTTCTGCATCTTTTGCCTGTGTCTCCGACTTGATATCAATCTTATAACCGGTCAGTCTTGCTGCAAGTCTTGCATTCTGTCCTTCCTTACCAATCGCAAGCGAAAGCTGATAATCGGGAACGACAACCTTTGCCGTCTTTTCATCCGGATCCGCAAATACTGCAACAATCTTTGCCGGAGAGAGCGCATTTTGAATAAAGTTTCCAGGGTTTTCGTCCCAGTTTACAATATCAATCTTCTCACCGCGCAGCTCGTCAACGATTGCATTGACTCTTGCACCGTTCATACCGACACATGCTCCAACTGCATCAACATTTGGATTATTGGTTCTCACTGCAAGTTTGGTACGGCTGCCTGCCTCACGCGCAATACTCATAATCTCAACCGTGCCATCCTTAATCTCTGTAACCTCTGCCTCAAAAAGCCGCTTTACAAGCTCAGGGTGTGTACGGCTTACCATAATTCTTGGCCCTTTCGGAGTATTTTTTACTTCAAGGATATACACTTTGATACGCTCCGTCGGCTTAAATTCCTCGCCCTTTACCTGCTCAGCTTCATTTAAAATCGCATCTGCCTTTCCCAGATTGATGCTGATATTTCTGCCTGTGTAGCGCTGTACGATACCTGTCACTACGTCTTTTTCTTTCTCAAAGAACTGATTGTAAACGACGCTTCTTTCCTCCTCACGGATTTTCTGGAGAATAACGTTCTTTGCATTCTGTGTCGCGATACGCCCAAATTCTTTCGATTTAATCTCCACATTAATGGTTTCCCCGATTATCGCATTCTTAGAAATCTTAACCGCATCGTCAATGCAAATCTGTGTAACGTCATCTTCCACCTCTTCGGGAGTTGCCACGATATCCTTTGTGGCATATACAAGAAAATCACAAGTTTCCCTGTCAATCTGCACGCTGATATTGTCAGCCTTACCAAAATGGTTTTTGCATGCCGTAAGAAGCGAATTCTCAATCGCTTCAAAAAGCGTTTCCTTGCTGATTTCCTTCTCCTTTTCGAGAATGTTTAGTGCCTCCATTAATTCCTTGTTCATTTTAGTAACAATGCTCCTTTCTTTATTTACGAATTTGACCTAAAAGTCAAATGTAAGTCTTATAATTGCGATATCTGCTTTTGCAAAGGTTCTGCTCGCCACGCCCTCAGCATCCTCCATCTCAATTGTAACCGTGTCTTTATCATATGCTTTCAGAATGCCGACAAATTCCTTTTGTCGGTCAATCGGCTTGTAAGTTTTTATCTCCACCTCGTCTCCAAGGCTCCGCTCAAGATGTCTGTCTTTTTTCAATGCTCTGCCAAGTCCCGGACTTGACACCTCAAGAATATATGCATCGGGAATAAAGTCCTCCTCGTCAAGCTTTTCTGACAATGCCCGGCTTACATTCTCACAATCAACAATATTCACACCATCAGGCTTATCCAGATATGCCCGCAAATACCAGTCACTGCCCTCCTTGACATACTCCACGTCATAAATCTCACAGCCGTTTGCCGCCGCAATCGGCTCTAAAAGCGCTTCCGTGCGCTCCTCGTAAATATCCTTTTTTGCCATTCTCCACCTCTAATGTACCTATACAGTAACAAAAGAGTGAACTCGCAAGTTCACTCTCCATCATCTAACATTATTTAACCTTAGTCATTCTAGCACTTTACCGCATAAAATGCAATAGTTTTTTCAAAAATCTCCCAAAAAACTTTGAAAATTCCTAATTCATCGGAAGCTTATATATCTTTTCATCATGTCCGTCAAGCTTTGGCGTCGACCGCTGCTGCAGCGTTTCGTACGGTTTCAGCGTCACAATGCTCTTATAGGCCGGTCTGATAATCTTGTCAACATTGATTAACTCTTCCATTCTGTGCGCACTCCAGCCGACAATTCTTGCAATCGCAAAAATCGGCGTGTACAATTCAAGTGGAATATCAAGCATACTATATACAAAACCACTATAAAAATCTACATTTGCACTGACTCCTTTATAAATCCTGCACTTTTCGGCAATCACCTCCGGTGCCAGACGCTCAATCATAGAATACAATTCAAAATCTTTATGACGATGTTTTTCCGTAGCAAGTTTCTCAACATATGTTTTAAACACTTTTGCACGCGGGTCGGAAATCGAGTACACGGCATGTCCCATTCCGTAAATCAGTCCGCTTCTGTCAAACGCCTCCTTATTCAGAAGTCTGTACAGATACGCTCTTACCTGCTCCTCATCTGTCACATCATCAACATTGCGCCGCAAATCTTCCATCATCTGTACAACCTTGATATTGGCACCACCGTGCTTGGGTCCTTTCAGCGAAGAAAGCGCTGCTGCGATAACGGAATATGTATCTGACCCCGCACTTGTGACCACGCGCGTCGTAAAGGTTGAATTGTTTCCGCCGCCATGCTCCATATGAAGCACCAACGCTGCATCAAGCACACTCGCCTCTATCGCCGTATAAGACATATCCGGTCTTAACATACGAAGCAGATTCTCCGCCGTTGACAGTTTCGGATCGGGTCTGTGAATATATAAACTTTCATCACATTCATAGTGATTGTACGCATGATATCCATATACGGAAAGCATTGGAAAGACACTGATTAGCATCAGGCTCTGCCGAAGCACGTTGTCAAGCGACATATCCATTACCGTATCATCATAAGAAGCAAGCGTGAGCACACTTTTTGTCAGCGAATTCATAATATCATGACTCGGTGCTTTCATAATGACGTCTCTCACAAAGTTTGTCGGAAGCGTCATGCTGTAACCAAGCGTCTTTTTAAAATTGACAAGCTGCTCCCTATTCGGAAGTTCACCAAAAAGAAGCAGATATGCACACTCTTCAAACCCCAAACGGTCATCTGTCTTAAATCCTCTCACCAAATCATAAATATTATATCCTCTATAGTATAACTGTCCTTCGCAGGGAACGGTCTTGCCATCGATCTCCTCAGAAGATTTTATCAATGAAATATTTGTCAATCCCGATAAGACACCCTTACCGTTTTTATCGCGAAGTCCTCTTTTTACTCCATATTCTTCAAACAGTCCGGCGTTGATCGCGTTGTTCTCAACACATACCTTTGAATATTCCTGTGTAAACGCTTTAATTGTGTTTTCTATTTTTGTTTCCATTCACAACACCTTAAATAATTATATATCACTTCCACATCAATCAGGGATCGGTCCTTATAATTATTCCCTTTCTTTTTTATTTATCCACTTTTACATTTGCTGACACTATTTATTATATCTGAAAACGAGTGACATAACAAGTTAATTAAGTATTAACTTTTTTTAAACTTTATTAATTTCTGAAAAAATTGTGAAAATTGTGAATTTCAGAATAATTGTGATATTGTATTAGAATTTATTCGTTCTTTTTTAGAAAGCGCCTGAAGATGCTCCAAGCGCCCTGTTTGGGTTGGGCTGTTTTAAACAGTCAACAGCTCGTAGGGGAATCGAACCCCTGTTTTCGCCGTGAGAGGGCGACGTCTTAACCGCTTGACCAACGAGCCATACAAATAAGTATTTTATTATTAAAGTTCTGTCTAAGCGAATGAAACCGCTTAACAGCTCGTAGGGGAATCGAACCCCTGTTTTCGCCGTGAGAGGGCGACGTCTTAACCGCTTGACCAACGAGCCATAACCGTAGCTGTCCACCGTTTTATGCAGACAGCTATTAAAGTATATAACAGATTTTTTAAAAAAGCAAGTACATTTTTTATTTTTTTCCTCTGTCCGTTAGAAGTTTTTCAAAAAATTCCTCCTGAGGCATTGGCTTTGCATAATAATAACCCTGAACTCTATCGCATCCGATTTCAGACAATAGCGCAACTTGCTCTTTCGTTTCAACACCCTCCGCTAAAAGTCCAAGCTCCAGCTTTTTCGCCATCGCTACCACATATTCCAAAATCAGCATTCCCTTTTTCGATGCCATCATATTGTCCATGAACTTCTTATCTAACTTTAAGACGTCAAACGGCGTTTCCAAAAGCACATTCAGCGACGAATAACCGCTCCCGAAATCGTCCATCAAAAGTGTAAAACCATCTTCTTTGATCAGCTCCGCCATCCTCGTTATTTCATAGTTATCTGCCGTTTCTGTAATTTCAAGTTCAAGAAGCGACTTGTCGATTCCCATTGTGTCAATGTCCTTCATAAGGACATGAATAAACTCCGTATCCTTCAAATGCTGTCTTGACACGTTCACCGATATCGGACAATCGTTAATCCCCAAATCAGCACACTTTTTAATAAAACGGGCAGCTTCCTCCCATATGTAATAGTCCACATTTCGGATAAAACCGTTCTCCTCAATAATCGGAATAAATTCGTTAGGATATACCATCCCTCTCTGCGGATGAATCCAACGCACAAGCGCCTCTGCGCCCACGATTTTGTTTTGTGAAATACTATACTTTGGCTGAAGATACATTTGAAACTGCTTCTCAGCAATCGCCGCTTTCATGTTCTCTTCGATAAACTTGCGCGTATATAAAAGCTCTTTGAATTTCTCCTGATAATACAGCTTATTTGTGACCGCTTCGCGCTTTGCCGACTTTCTCGCCATCGCTGCACGGTCCTCCATCTGTCGAATTTCCATACTTCTGTCCTCGACAATATAGATACCGAAAATCAACTGCAGCTTTACTTTCTTAAACGATTCAAACTCCTTTTCCAAAAGTGCGATAAAATCGTCAAGCTCCTCAAATGACTCATACGCCGTCACAACAAGAAACAAATCAGCGCGCAGATTCATAAAAAAACGATTCTCGTTACAGAGCGTTTTTAGTTTTTCATAAATAAAAAACAACACCTGATCGCCAAATTTTTCACCATATAAATCATTTATAATTTTGAAGCGCCTAATGTCAAATTGTATGAACGCGACATTTTTCTCCTCATCCTCCAAAAGCCTTGTCACGCTTCTCATAAACGTGCGCCGCTTGTCCACTCGTGTGATTGCAGAGCCCATGTCACCTGCCTCTTCCACATTTTCATCCGCAAGTTCCTCTTCCCTAGTACGATATTCCCGAATCATCTCTTCAAGAATCCCGATGCAGACACTCATCGCACGCGGACAAAGTTTTGGCATCAGTCCTTCTTGGCGAATGACTGCCAAGTCGTCGGGTTCCGCTATATTATAGCCAAGAATTTTCTTACAGGTGATATCACCATTCATTCGTTCCTTGAAAAGAGCAAGGAACTCTTCTGCTTTTTTATTGCCGTACATTTCAAGCGCCTTATCCTGAGGGTCGTAAAATCCAAGCGCCATTCCAAGCACCATAAACGATGCCGTGATACAGCCGCATATGCCACCCTCACGCATTCCACCACCAAAGCAGGTGCTAATCTTAAAGGCATCCTTGATGTTATATCCAAGCTCCTCTGCAAACGCACCCACAATTGCCTGTGAACAATGATAACCGTCTCTTTGAAGCTGTACTGCTTTTTCCAAATGTGTCACAGTGTTTTCTCCCTTCCGTTATCAACAGTCTTTTTTTCATTATATACGAAACCACAATGTTATCTCAATTGTTTTTTTGTACAAATTTGCGTTAAGAAAATTTACTTCCAATCCCTTCCTGTAAAAGCCTGTCATACTCCTCCCACGAAATATAACGTCCGCCCATGCTCTCCAAATGCTCCGTATGAAACTGACAGTCAATCAGCACAAACGCGTTCTCGGCAAGCATTTTTGCAAACGCAATCAGTGCGATTTTCGAACCGTTCTCCTTCTCCGAAAACATACTCTCCCCAAAAAAGCATCGTCCAATTACGACACCATAAAGTCCCCCTGCAAGAATACCGTCCTCAAAAACCTCTACACTCATCGCATACCCCGCCTGATGCAGTGCACCATACGCCTCCTCCATCTCGTCCGATATCCATGTACCCTCATCAAACTCCCGCTTTATGCGGCAGCGGTGCATGGTATCTGCAAAATCGCGGTTCAGCTTTATGAGCAATTCATGTTTTTTCATATATTTTTTCATGGAACGCGAAATGTGGATTTCCTTTGGAAATATCACAAATCGTTCATGCGGACACCACCAAAGAATTTCATCACCAGGATGATACCACGGAAAAATCCCATGGGAATAAGCAAGCAGCAAACGCTCCACGCACAAATCGCCGCCTACTGCCAAAAGTCCGTCCTCACGCGCAAGTGTCGGATTGGGAAAATATACTTCCTCCTCGCTTAACCTGTAAACCGGCATATTTTAATCCTGCCCTTCTCCAAATAAAATCTGAAATTCATCTTCTGAAGCCGTAAGCACACAGCTTCCGCCCTCTTTAAGCTTCCCAAACAAAATTTCGTCCACCAAAAGCGGCTTAATGCTTCCCTGAATCACGCGGTCAATCTCCCTTGCGCCAAATTCTGTACTGATACCTTTCTTTTTTATGAGCAATTTTGCTGCTGCATCTACCGTAAAGAGGATCTTCTTTTTTGCAAGCATCTCTCCAAGTTCTCCAAGCTTTTTCTCCACAATCTGCTCTGCCATTGTTTCATTCATCGCATGAAATACCACGATTTTGCTCAGACGATTCCGAAATTCTGGCTGGAAAATGCGCTTTACCTCCTCCAGAATAACATCTGCGCTCACATCCTGGGCACGAAAACCAATCCCGTGCTTTCCGATACGGCTTGCGCCCGCATTTGATGTCATAATTACAATCACGTTGCGAAAATCCGCTTTTCTTCCCTGATTGTCCGTAAGTGTCGCATAGTCCATAATCTGGAGCAATATATTGTAAATATCGGGATGCGCCTTCTCAATTTCATCTAAAAGAAGAACACAATGCGGGTGCTTTCTGACCTCCTCAGTCAAAAGTCCGCCCTCCTCATATCCTACATAGCCTGCTGGCGCGCCGATCAGCTTTGCCACAGCATGTTTTTCCTCATATTCACTCATATCAAAGCGTACAAGACTGACACCAAGCTCCTTTGCAAGAATTCTTGCAATTTCTGTTTTTCCAACCCCTGTCGGTCCCACAAACAAAAGGCTTGCAAGCGGCTTTCCTTCCTCCAAGAGTCCTGCTCTGGAGAATTTCACCGCATTTACCACCTGTGACAGTGCTTCACCCTGTCCGTAAATTTGCGTTAACATTCGTTTTTCGAGTGTCGCAAGCGTCTGTTCCTCATCATTTTCAACTGTCTGCTTTGGAATATTGCAGGTCTTTGCAATGATTTCATCAATTAATAGTTTGTCTACCGTTTGACTCGTTTGGTCAAGTGGATGCATACGTCTGTAAGCGCCCGCCTCATCAATCAAATCAATTGCCTTATCTGGAAGAAAGCGCTCATTGATGTACTTGGAAGCCATTTGGGCCGCATACAAAAGCACGCCCTCTTCATATTTCACATCATGGTAGTTCTCGTAATTTTCACGCAGTCCTTCCAATATCTTTACCGTATCGGAAACAGTTGGCTCCTTGATATCAATATTTTGAAACCGCCGCACAAGGCTTTTACTCTTCTCAAAATGTTTCTTATACTCCTCATACGTCGTCGCGCCGATAAACCGAAGCTGTCCGCCTGCAAGATACGGCTTTAACATATTGGAAATGTCAAAAGAACCGCCGTTTACCGCACCTGCGCCGACAATATTATGGATTTCGTCAATATAGACAATCGGATTTTCCTCGTCTAAAATGCTGTCCATCACACGTTTAAAACGCTTCTCAAAGTCACCGCGATACTGCGTACCCGCAAGAAGGCTTCCCAAATCCAATGCAAAAATCCGCGCTTTTTGTAAAGGCTTTGGCACTTTTCCCTCATTCATCAGTCTTGCAAGTCCATACGTAATCGCGGTCTTTCCGACGCCCGGTTCTCCGATGTGCATAGGATTGTTCTTATCCTTGCGGCACAAAATCTGCATGGTGCGTTCCAATTCTTCTTCTCTTCCAATCAGCGGATTTGCGCCTTCAAGTGTGTCATTAATGCACACTGCAAACTCCTGCCAAAGCGCTCCGCCTTCCTGCCCTTCCTCATGCTCTCCAGCATCCTGTTCTGCGTCCGCACCAGAGAAATCACTGCCCGCTTCACCGTCTATGATTGCCATTTCCTGTAAAAGCCGCGCATACTCCACACCCTGTACGGTCATATAATAAACCGCATAACTTTCGTCCAACTGATAAATTGCATGAACAATATGCGACAGCTCTGCGACCATTTTCCCGCTGTTTTGCGCCGTTTCCCACGCTCGTCCAAGCACCTCGCTCATTGCGTCGGAAAGCTCCGGCGTACACTCTTTACCGAGATCCGCCTCCATATAATTGTCAAGATATCCTTTTAAATCCTTTTCAAGCCGTTTCAAATCACCGCCGCAGCGTACAAACGCTTTTGCAAATATCTTGTTTTTGCAAATCATATAAAGCAGTAACTCCGGCGTCACATACTCATAATGCGCATCTTTCGCATAAGAAAAGATGCGATTGAAAATAAATGCCACTTCATTGGATATATGCATCGTCATTTGTCCTCCTCAAGCGTCATGCGAAACGGAAACCCTTCCGTCTTTGCACGCGCCAAAGCATTGTTCACCTTCGTTGCCGCAATGTCATACGGATACGTGCCGACCGCCGCTCTTCCGCTCTCGTGTACCATAAGCATCAACCGCTCTGCCTCAGAGGTGTCTTTCTTAAAAATATCAATCAAAATCTCAACGACAAATTCCATTGATGTAAAATCATCATTATGCATAATCACTCTGTAATGCTTTGGTTCATGTATATCAATTCTCGTTTTTTCCTTTGTCTGTCCTTGTATTGCCATGTTCCATCTCCATTTGTTTCTCACTATTCTCCATGATTCCGCTTTGCGGAATCTCAAATCCGGATGAAAAATGCCATGTTTTTAGGCATTTCTCGGTGTGAGACTTAGAATTTCTTTGCGAAATGCCCTCTGGCATGAGCATTAGAAATTCTTCTCACACTAATATCTCGTCATAATATAACTGCCTTCATCCACCAGCTCCGACTTCGGAATTTCCCTTCCCCAGTGAATTGCACCGTTATAATTTCCCTCCGCCACAATCACGGAATCCGTCTTTACTTCCAGCACAATCACAGAATGTGTATCATAATTAACTCTTAAAATATCACCCGTTTTTATATTATTATAGTCTTTGTGAATAACCGCACCTGCATCACCAAACGCCGCGTCGCTCACTGCAAATGCAAAACCGGCACATCCATAACCTCCGAAATAAATACCACCCTTCCAAGCATAAAAATTATCGTTTGTCCATGCCATTCCTTCGGGAAAATTTGCTTTCTGTGCAATCATTTTATCATAGATATCAGCTGTGCTGTTATTTGTATTCGGCAGCTCACCCGCATCCAATCCAATTCCATGGATATAAAAGGTCTGTCCGTCAAGCAAAATTCTAAAATATCCATTACTTGTAACACCTGTTACCTGTATCGGAAGTCCTGCTTCCACACTTGATAAGAGCACAGCACTATTCTCGTCCGCATCAAAACGGATCACCGTATTCTCATTCGTAAAAAGCACTGCTTGCGCCTCTGTTACGCTAAATTCCGCCGCGTTTACCTGCAAAGCATTCATACTACAGCTGAACACGAAGATAACTGCTGCTATCAACAGCACTGCCCTTTTAACAACGTTTTCTAAATGTCTCATCGTTTGTTCCTCCTTCATTTTAATACATTTTTTCATCATTATAATCATTATTATATATTGCAGACACCCTTCAGAACATTTCTGAATATATCGCAAGAAATCTGCTTTGTTGACTATTTTTACTTTATTCGATATAATACTTATTACACACAAACTGGAACTGCTTGTGTATCTTCGAAAGGCGTGGTTATTTATGTTTTCAAGATTTTATCATGTTATTATAAGAAACCTTCATCATATTTATATGATACCACAAATGGAATATGTTTCCCGTCATCCTGAGAAATATTCTGAAGAACAAATGTACGCACTTGACCGGCTTGCCATCAACAGAATGGTGAAAGCGGGGCACATCACCACAGAAGGCTTCGGAATGGGTAATCTTCCTAAGGACGGAGGATATATTATGTGTCCAAACCATCAGGGAAAATATGATACCCTTGGCATTATGCTCACACATGATAAACCTTGTTCTGTCGTAATGGACATTGATAAATCAAACATCCCTCTCGTAAAACAGTTTATTAACTTGGTCCGTGGAAAGCGTATGGACAGAGAAGATGCAAAGCAGTCTATCAAAATCATTCGCGAAATGGCAAACGAAGCAAAGCAAGGACGCAAATTTATCATTTTTCCCGAAGGCGGTTACTGCCACAACGGAAATTCTACCACCGAGTTTAAACCCGGTGCATTTAAAAGCGCCGTATGGTCTAAGGTTCCAATTGTGCCTGTTGTGTTAATTGATTCCTACCGCGTTTTTGAAGAGCGAAATTTAAGACCAATTAAAACATTTGTATATTATCTCAAACCACTCTACTATGCCGACTACAAGGATATGACAACGATTGAAATTGCACAAACCGTTCAAAAACGCATTCAGGATATTTTAAATCTGTACAAACAAGGCAAATCGCCCAGTTCTATTGCAGAGTATTGTTAAAATTGCAACAATGTATATCATTGAAACAAAAAGCGAAGCTTTTTGCAATCGAGTGCGCAACGTATATATACGTTTGCACTCGATTTTTTTAATCATATGGTCTTTGATAAAAACGTCCTGAAACCTGTTGTGTATTAATAACATTGATAAATGCGTCCGGATCAACCTGTTTAATGTCCTTAACAATATCCTTGCACTCTGCCCTTGATACAACCGAATAGACAATCTTTCGCTCCTGATGTTCATAAGAGCCCTCTGCTTCAATAATCGTCGCACCATGATTACTAATTTTTGCAATCACCTCATAGACACGTTTCGCATGATTGGTCACTACAAAAAGTGTATGTTGACGATATTGTTTGAACATCATATGAAGCATCTGTGTCGACGTGTACTGGAAAATAATGGAATACAGTGCCTTCTCCCAGCCAAATAGTAATCCTGCAACGACCAAAAGCACGGCATTAAATCCGAGAATTACGTTAAACGAATCGACACCCTTTCGTTCCGACAAAAAGATACCGATAAAATCGGTCCCGCCCGTCGTCGCATCCATTCTCAAACACAAACTGATTGCAAATCCATTCATAATCCCGCCAAAAACACTGATCAGCAGCGTATCATATACAAGCGCCTGTGACGGCAAAATATCTGTCAAAATGTTAGTCAGCATAATCGACAGACAGGAATAAAGTGTGAATTTTTTTCCGATAAATCGAAAGCCGATATAGATCGGTACCAAATTTAATATCAGATTAATCAATGTATACGGCAGTTCAAAGCCAAAATGCAGTTCAACAATCCGCTGTATCAACAGCGTCAAACCGCTCACACCGCCCGGATACAGACCGCCTGTCCGCACAAAAGTCTTAATGTTGAGCGCCATAATTACAGACGCAACGCAGATTACGACAATTCGTTTTGCATCTTCTTTAAAACTGAATTTCATAACGCATCCCAAACGCTCCTTTTCTTTATAAATCATAAAATACCCGCTTAATACTATCATAATGCAGGAATATTCCTTGTGCTGCAAACGCCTCTATTTCCTCAACTGTGGCAAGCATATAATCATCCGTTTCCTCCTTCTGTATATGAATATCCGATACGTCAAAATCCGCTGTAAAGCGATAAATATCCACAAAATAGTTATCGCCCTCTCCCGGATTTTCGCGCTTGTAACTGAACACATATCCGCCTTCCCAGTCTTTTACGTCAAGCCCCGTCTCTTCCTTTACCTCGCGCAAAACGGCATCCTTTGAATCCTCACCTGCTTGTACCGCACCGCCTGACACTTCCCACCATCCGGGCGCCCATGCTTTTGTCATCACACGCTTTGTAATCAAAAAACGCCCGTCTTTATGCCGAATAACCCCAAGAACCGTTAAATGATATTCCCCGTCCTTCAAACACCAATCATTTTTCTTCATTGTTCTTCCTGTACGTTTTTTATCTGCATCATAAATATCCCACAGTTCCATTTCATTCAAATCCTCCTTTTTCTTTGTATCTATCCACTTCTACAAGTATGCTCGAATTTCCTTTCTCCAAACCTCCGCAAGCCGTTCCACATTCCATGCTGCATTTGCAGGACTTGTGGAGGGAAGCTTTTTTACAGGTATTCCGATCGTACAGTACGCTTCACAATACTTTTCAAACAACTCATATGCTTTTGTACCGTTTGCAAAAATCGCACGGATATCCGCCGCATCTAAAATGACACGCATGTCATTTTCTTTCACATTTTTAATCGTACTGTCAGACGAACCTATAATGTCGCAGGACGCAATTACGTCCCATAATGCTACTTTATGTCTGAGTAAAAAAGCACGCTTTTGATCAATGTTGTCCAAAACATCTACACTATCAAACACATTTGCAAGCACTTTCCAAAAACGATTTTGCCGGTGTCCGTAGTAAAACTGCTGCTCTCTCGACTTAACAGAGGGAAAAGAGCCGAGAATCAGTATTTTGGATTCATGATTATATACGGGGCCAAATTCGTGTATTACATGTACATAATTATTCTTTTCTGCCTTTATTTCTTTTTCCTCCACTCATTTTGATAACACATTTGATTATAACAAGAACGCGGTTCATTTTTCAACCCCGGTTACAACTTTTGTCAAAACAGTTGAAAAAGTGTAATAATTCCACTATAATAAAGCTAATGAAAGCTCACAAAATACCAGAGCTATGTAAGGAGGATAATCATGAGATTAATAACACGTTCCGATTTTGACGGTCTTGCCTGCGGTGCGCTTTTAAAAGAAGCCGGTATTATAGACAATTGGAAATTTGCGCATCCAAAGGATATACAGGACGGACTTGTAGAAGTGACAGAAGATGACTGTCTTGCCAACGTACCTTTTGTTGAAGGCTGCGGACTTTGGTTTGACCACCACTCAAGCGAGCATGAAAGACTCCAGCTTGAGGGAAAATACAAAGGAGAAAGCCGTATCACGCCTTCATGCGCACGCATTATTTACGAATATTACGGCGGCCGGGAAAGATTCCCACAATTTGACGATATGATGGTAGCTGTTGATAAGGTGGACTCAGGAAATCTCACGATTGACGAAATCCAGAATCCCAGCGGTTGGATTCTCGTAGGCTTCCTTATGGATCCCAGAACAGGTCTTGGGCGTTGGAGAAACTTTACCATCTCAAACTATCAGTTAATGGAAAAACTTATTGATGCGTGCCACTCTATGACAACTGATGAAATTCTTGCACTTCCAGATGTCAAGGAGCGAATTGAAGTTTACTGGGAACAGAATGAAAAGTTCATGGAAATGGTTAAACAGTATACACGCATTGACGGAAACCTGATTATCTCCGATTTGAGAGGTGTTGACCCGATTTACACCGGAAATCGTTTCCTGATTTACAGCATGTATCCCGAGCAAAATATCTCTGCATGGATTGTCAGCGGACGCGGCGGTGCAGGCTGCTCTGCTGCATGTGGCTACAGTGTTCTTAACAAAACTTCAAATGTCGATGTCGGAAGCCTTATGTTAAAGTACGGCGGCGGCGGACACCGAAAAGTCGGTACCTGTCAGTTCACCGACGAAAATATGGACGAAGAACTGCCAAAGATGCTTGCAGAGCTCTCAAAAATGGCAAATGCATAAATTGATACATATTGATTATTATAAGACAAAAAGCTGTATGTTCCGTACAGCTTTTTGCCTTCTCTTTATCCAAGCGTAAGATTAAGATACCCCTCATCACAATCCCACTGCGCGGTTTCTTTCGTGTGCAGTATCATACCACCTTGATTTTTCTCGTATGCCTGACTCGTATGCGTATATCGCATAAGCTCCGGCAAAAGCTCCTTTAACTCATTATCCTCCAAGGTTGTTTCTACCACTTGAAGTCCGCATAAATCGTCTGACTTTGTGCATACCCTGTACATCAGCACTCTTCTCTCCTCACCATCCGTAAGCTTGAGCGCGCCGCCACCGCAGAAAGAATTCTCCATAATTGCATACTGAATTGCATTTTCGTCCCATTCCACATAACCTTCACCGCCAAAATACAAATCGCGAATTTCCTTGTATTCCTTTGCCGTTACCGGTTCTGCACTCCATTTACCTAACGTTGTTATCTCAGTCTCTATTTCTGACATATGTGTTATATCCTCTGACACTTCATATGCCATATTTTCTGACACTTGTGTCATTTTCCCGGCATGTGCATTATAAATCCAACAGGGGCTTTGTCTAAACACGTCATGGAAACCGAGCTTTTCATAGTAACGCCGCAGCTCTTCACTCGCGGGTTGTAAGATAAGCGGTTCCTCATATTTATAAAATGCATGTTCTATCAGCTTGGACGCATAACCTTTTTTTCTATATGCCGGCAGCGTTGCCACAGCATACACATACCTTGCCGCATGACTTTCCCCGTCTATCGTAATGGTTACAGGCAGCAGACTTAGCATGGAAACAGGACGTCCATCCTCATGAATCACAAGCATGTTTTCTGTTTCAAACCTGTTTGAAAGATACAGATCAATATACTCCCTGTCATCTCCAAAACATGCATACCATATCTCCTCTATCGCGTCGATATCTGTCTCATTTGCAAAGACCACACTGCTCTCCACGACTCTGTACTTCTTCAATATGATGTCGGGATAATACGAAAGCTTTGCCTTTCGAAGTCCCAAATCGCCTGTATCCTCCTCGCGGTTTACATAAGTAAACTGTTCTCCTTCATGTAAAATAAACTGCTGATTAATCATGGGATACGCGCCCTGTAAATCGGGATAGGCTTTCTCAAAATGTACGACAAGTGTGTCCGCATTTAACCGCTCCCCGATTGTAAACGCCACAATCTCATCCGCCTTATAAAGCACGCCGCCCACAAATCCAAGCTCGTCAAAGTGATTAAGCGCCTCGTCGAGTACGTTAATCTCCTCCTCCATGCTGTCATTCCATTTATCGGCACGCATACGCTCCCATTCTTTTGACATTTTACGGCAGTCCTCAATATTTTCCGCGCTCATAGGCTCATAACGCCAGTCCTGATCGTCCATAAACCGCGCGATGTGGTTTCTCTTCCCATGAAGTTTTTTTCCTCTTAAAGTCGCAAGCTTTTCTACCGTATAAATATAGTCAAAGTCGCCTCTGTCAGCGTCTATTTCAAATTCCCCTT
>JAAVAF010000068.1 GCA_014804225.1 Lachnospiraceae bacterium | reverse complement strand
TCCCACGTTTTTGCTTTGAAAAGTTTTGCCCAATAATCGATTTTATAAGATTTGTCCTCTTCGGTTGCCAGTTCTATCTGATTTCCGCGAGCAATGAGTCAAGTAGGCACGCTTGCGTGGATATTTGACGAATGCCGCGAGAGTTACATATTGCACAGCTTGCTGTGTGATATGTAACTTAAGTCTAACACATTTAAGGTGAAATTGTCATTATAAATATAGTGTTTTTTAACATTCATCAATTTATTCGTAGCATAGAATTCTGGATAATCGGGAAATGGAGTAAAATCAACGATACCGATGTGATATGCTGGTTTAATTTGAGAATAGTCATTACCTTTTTCGAGATTGTTAAAGATGTCACAAAGATAAGAGAGGGAGCGGTCGATCCAGAAGCTCTGTTTTAATACTTGCATTTCAAGATTTATAATGGTTGCATTGTCCAACAGAACCTTGATGTCAAGGACAAACGTTTTGGCATTAAAGGATTTGCCAAGTTCGAGCGGATTGAGGATCGTGACGGATTTTACGGTTTTGGGATTGAGATGAAGAAGCGCACAGATAAATTCTTTCAGAACATTTTTGCTTTCTTGCATGACTGCGCGGAACATATAGTCGTTCATTAGTGTGTAGTCGATTTTGCCTGTTGCGTTTTGAAATGTGTTTTGTTGGTTATTGTTCATAGATATGTCCTTTCTTTTGTGAATTGAATTTAGAAATATTTGAGACAGTTAAGATTTGAATTTTGCAGAATACAGGATTCATTATAGTAAATTTGATTTAGTAAAACAAGTGCGATTTTTGACATTTTGGACTTTTTTTAATAGAAAATTGCGACAGCGTATATCATTTAGGAAAGAATTTGCAGGGCAAATTCTTTGAACGCAAACTGCCGAGTTTGCGTTTTTTTATTTTTGCCAAAAGTAAAGCAGTACGGTTACGCGATCGCTCTTTTATGGTAAAACAGACAAAAGATGTGAGAAGCTGTTGACGATATACGAGGGTGTATCTTAAAAGCGTAATATAACGAGTTGACTTATGAAAAGGAGATTTTGTATAAAGAAAAAGACCATTATACCAGACGGCAGTTTTAAAATGGTCTGAGGTGGTGTATTTGTGTATAACATGTATTGATTGACAAAGCAGAACAGATTTAATACTATAATTATAGTCTATAATGTAATAAAATTGTCAAAGAAGAAGGGAGAAATGTTGAAAATGAAGAAAAGATTATGTCTAACAGCGCTGGCAGTTATGCTTTTTGGAAGCAGCCTGTCGGTATGCGCCGCCTCAGAGTATATGGCAGACGGAGCAGTATTTGATGCAGAATGGTATTTAGAGCAGAATCCGGATCTTGCCGCTGCTTTTCCGGCGGGAACACTTGCGGAGGTACTTTATCAACATTATATAAATTACGGGATTAAGGAAGGAAGAACGCCCTATAATGCAGCAGCCGTTAATCCTGCAAGCGTACAGCCCAATCAAAGTACCGTGCAAAGCGGTCCATTATCGTTAGTTGAATCTAACAACAAAGACGCTCAAAACTACAAATGGAATTGGGCGTCCACAGTCAAATCTTATTTATATGAAAATCAAAACGGCGGTCTTACACGAGTAGAATATAATAATCAACAGATTGTAGCAGAAGATTATGATAATACGTTTAAACTTTGTGCAAGTTATAATATTCCTATGGAACTTTCCATCTGGGGTGGTTTTTTTGCCGGTGAAAAGTATAATTTTGTGATTTTTGGTCAGGAGAACCTTTCCCAGAACAACAACACAGAAGTTCTTCGTGTTGTGAAATATTCCAAAGATTGGCAGCGTTTAGGACAAGCCAGTCTTTATGGCGCAAATACGACGGTACCGTTTGATGCGGGCTCCCTTCGCTGTGTCGAATACGGCGACTATCTGTATATTCGTACTTGCCATGAAATGTACGCATCGGCAAAAGACGGAAAAAATCATCAGGCAAATATGACGCTTGCCGTGCGCCAAAGTGATATGACACTTACCGATTCTTATCATATTGTAATGAACAGTAGTGTCGGATACGTCAGCCATTCGTTTAATCAGTTTGTTCTTGTTGACCAGAACAATAACCTTGTTACGTTAGATCACGGTGATGCATATCCACGCAGTCTTGTGCTGATGCGGTATAATACAGCAAAAGCGGGCGGAGACAAATTCAGCGGAAATGTTTCAAACAGCTCATTGGTGACCTTTCCCGGAGCAATAGGGGATAATTATACAGGTGCCGAAGTCGGCGGTTTTGCAGAAACAGCAAACGGTTATGTGACGGCATATAACTACGATGGTGGCAGTCATGGTACACGAGAAGTTTATCTTGGATATACAAGTAAAAACGGACTGAGCTCAACTGTGACAAAAATTACGGAGGCTGCAGGAGCGAGTACGCCTGTACTTGTTTCCACAGGTCTTGGTGGCGGATATCTGATGTGGACGGATATCAATGGAGCGTTCCATTATGCCGCATATGCAGATGGCGGTGCAATCGGTGCAATCGGTACGGCTGATGCGGCATTATCTGACTGTCAGCCACTCTGTCACAATGGTGAAGTTGTTTGGTATGTTACCAATTATTCGGTTCCTACATTTTATAAAATAGGAGCTGATACCGCGATATCTGCGGTTACAGCAAACCAATAAGGACTTGTTTCTTCTTATTAGGCAGTTGTCTTAGGGCGGCTGCCTATTTTTATCAATAAACTTATTTACATAAATCGACACATAATCCGTTGACATAAACACACAGTTATGCTAAACTGACAATGTAAAAATCTGGGCATTTTCAGGGATAAAAGGGTATTTCCGAAAAAATTGCAAGGTTTTTGAGGATAGGGGATGACGTTGTTAGGAGTGGTAGAACGTGGACAAGTATGAATATAGGGTTCGTTCAGAGGAAATCGACAAATTGATAAGCAAGGAGAGATATGCCGAAGCCGCGAACGTTGCGGACATGATTGACTGGAGGAAAGTCAAGAATCTTTCGACGCTTTTAAAAATTGCGGATTTATATAAAAAGAATACGCGAAATGAGGACTGCCGCGATATTCTTTTGCTTGCGTATGAGAAGTACCCGACAAACCGCACGGTAGTCTATAATCTTTGCGAGATTTCCATAGTGCTGTATGATGTTGTGGCGGCGATGCAATACTTTATTTTGTTTACAAAAATAGCGCCCAAGGATAACGGTGCTATTATTCTGCATTATCGCATTTTGGAGGCACAGGAAGCAAGCCTTGAGGAGCGTATCGCATTACTCGAGGAATTAAAAAAGCGAGATTACCAAGAGGAATGGGGATATGAGCTTGCGAATCTGTATCACAGAGTCGGCCTTGCGACGAAGTGCGCGGAGGAATGTGATCAGCTCGTCTTGTGGTTTGGACATGGTCCGTATGTCATGAAAGCATTGGAGTTAAAGAAGCTTCATATGCCGCTTACGCAGAGCCAGCAGAGGAAGTACGATACAATGCTGAAAAATGCACAGGACAATTACGGCGAGGAAGCATATGCTAATAATGGCTACGCTGACGACGGAACAAATATAGAAGAAACCTATTCACAAGAGTTGTATGAAAATAATGACTATGACGAAAACGGAAATTATATAGGAGATGGTTACGAAAATAGCGGTTATGACGAAAACGGAAACTATATAGGAGATGATTACGAGAATAACAGTTATGACGAAAATGGAAACTATATAGGAGACGGTTACGAAAACAACAGTTATGACGAAAACGGAAACTATATAGGAGATGGTTACGAAAACAACGGTTATGACGAAAACGGAAATTATATAGAAAGCGCTTATATCGGGGAAACAAATGAAAATCGTAACGACACAGGCGGCTACTATGAAAATGGGGAATATGCCGAAGAAAAAAATAACGATGGCGCATATTATAATGACCAATATTACAATAATGATTTTTATACGGAGCAGACTTATGACGAAGGCGATACGCCAATCGTATATGAAGATGACATAAACAACAGTTATGCGACAAATCATATGCAGCCGAATGAGGACATGAGTCTGTATAATACGATTAATATTCAAAAAGTAGTAGCAGAGGGAATGAAAGAGCTTTTTACTGACGATGATGATATTTTTGCGGAGGAAAGAGAAGCGCTGGCGAAAAGTGAACCTGTAGCGGAGGAGCCACAGGAGGAGGAAATTTCCGTAGAAGTATTTTTACAAGAGGAAACAGTAGAAGCGGAAGGTGCAGAAGAAGTGCTTTTTGGCGAAGAAACGGCAGAAGCGGAAAGTGCAGACGAAGCAGCAGTAGAGGAGGTTTATGATCCTGAGGCTTCACAAACGGGAAAAATAGCGATGATGCTTGACGATATCTCGGAGGCAGCGCCGGGACCTGATACGGGTGCGATTAAAACGATTTTCGTTCCCGGAGATACTGCGAGGACAATCAAAGCAGATTCGGATATGGAAGAGCTGCGCAGCACGACGGAGCGCAGTGTAAATGAGGAACAAGCACGCATGGAAAAAAATTTGGAAAACGTTTATCGTGATACAGAACTTTTCAATACGGAAGTGGCAGAGGAGCCGGCATTCCAACCCATGACGGGTCAGATGAATATCAATGATGTGCTCTCCGAGTGGGAGAATATCAAACTCGACAACGCGAAAAGACATCAGGAGGAGATCAAACAGCGCATTTTGACGCAGACAGGCAAAATTTTTGCAAACTTCGACGATTCATTAAAGGACGGAATACTCGGCGAGCTTGAGAAAGAAGCGAGCATTCCGACAGAAAGTGCACCTAAGGCAGAGTTAGGCGGAGCGAACGACGAAGAGTATGATGTTTCTTATGTGCTTCCCGGATCGAATGAGCAGATTATTACGGAGATCGAAGCAGTAGTAGCAAAAGAGCTTGGTGCAACACGCATTATTCCGCAAGAGGAGGTTAAAGACGAGCTTGGGCAGATGCAGATAGAAGAAGCGTCTAATACAGAAGTATACGATGAAGGACAAGCCGAAGAGACGCTTTATCAAGAATCAGGTGAATATGAAGCCGATGCATATTTTGCAGAAGAGCAGGAGTCGACAGAAATCTATGATGAAGCAGAAACAGGCGAATATGAAGCGGAATCGACAGACAATTACGACAATGTAGAGGAATATTACGAGGAGCCGCAGTCAGAGGACGAAGTAAGCTATGCGGAGTCGGAATTGCCGACAGAAGAAGCGGAAACAAATTATGAAGAATCGGCAGCAGAGGATGAAGCTGCTTATGAGGAGGATGAGACAGAAAATACAGATGATACTTCTATAAACATGAAAGAGCTTGACCCTGAAGATGCAGAAAGTATTGCGGAAACAGCAAAAGAAGATGCGTTAAAGACGCAGGAAATCAAAATGAATACGGCGGATCTAAGCTCCCTTTCCGAGCGTATCGTGGAAACAACAAAGCGGGAGGCAACAGGTGCAAAGCGAGAAGAGGTTCGTGAATTTACGGTCGAGGAGCAGAAGCTGTTCGAGAATTTTGCAGTGACCAAAAAGATTAAAAAGCAGATTCTTTATGCGCTCGAAAACATGACGCTTGCGGCATTTACAGGAAATGTCATTATCACAGGTGACACAGGAATTGATACCGTGAGAATGGCAAAGAATTTGATTCGCGAATTTCAGGCAGCGGATCCGAATTTCTCCGGCAAAGTGGCAAAAATCACCGGTGAAAAATTAAATCAAAGAAATTTAAAAGAAGTCTTTGAGAAATTGGATAATGGTGGTATTATAATAGAGAAGGCAAACGGCATAACGGAAGAGAAGCTCTATGAGCTTGCATCCCTTCTTAATCAGGAAAATCTCGGAATCGTTGTGATTATTGAGGACACCAAGAAAGAGATTACAAGACTTCTGGAGAAACAGGCGATGATTGCGGATTACTTCAATATCAGAATCGATCTGATGGAGATGGACAACAATGCACTTGTCGCTTATGCCAGAAATTATGCGTTAGCATTGGAATACTCTATTGACGAACTTGGTACGCTTGCCCTTTATACCAGAATTGCAAACATACAGAGCGGAAATCATGTGGTAACAAAGGATGAAGTAAGGGATATCATAGACGAAGCGATCGAGAAATCAAAGAAGTCTAAGGTTAAGAACTTTGTGGATATACTGTTTGCCAGAAGATATGACAGCGAGGATATGATTGTCTTAAAGGAAAGAGATTTTATGTAATTTTGTAAATTGGGGGTAAACATTTATGGCGAAAACCGAAGAAACAACAGTCTTTATTTCAGAGGCAGACCAGTATGTATTTGGACAAGGCACACATTACGAAATCTATAAAAAGCTGGGCGCACATTTTTGCAAAAAAGGGAATAAGAAAGGTGTCTTTTTCGCAGTCTGGGCACCGAATGCAAAGGAAGTATACGTTGTAGGCGAGTTTAACGATTGGAACGAAAATGCAGCGCCAATGGAGCGTCTCGGCGAAAAAAGTAATATTTTTGCAACCTTTATAGAGGGCGTTCAGGAAGGACAGATGTATAAATATCTGCTCGTGCTTCCAAACGGCAATAAACTTTATAAGGCAGATCCTTATGCAAATTATGCAGAGATGCGTCCGGGAAATGCGTCAAGAGTATATGATTTGAATCATTTTAAATGGACGGATAAGAAATGGATGACAGAGCGCGACAAAAAGGACATGAACAGTCAGCCGATGTCTATCTATGAGTGTCATATCGGTTCATGGATGAAGCATCCCGATGGCACGGAGGACGGTTTCTACAATTATCGCGAGTTTGCAGACAGAATTGTGGAATATTTAAAGGAAATGCCCTATACGCATGTCGAGCTTATGGGTATTGCGGAGTTTCCGTTTGACGGATCCTGGGGATATCAGGTAACAGGCTATTATGCGCCTACCTCAAGATACGGTAATCCTGATGATTTCCGCTATTTAATAGACCTTTTGCATAAAAACAATGTTGGTGTTATTTTGGACTGGGTACCTGCCCATTTCCCGAGAGATGCCCATGGTTTGAGTGAGTTTGACGGCACCTGTCTTTATGAGCATCCCGACAAACGTCTCGGCGAGCATCCTGATTGGGGAACAAAGATTTTTAATTACAGCAAAACAGAAGTTCGGAATTTCCTGATCGCGAATGCGCTTTTCTGGATTAACGAATTCCATATAGACGGTCTTCGTGTAGACGCTGTGGCATCAATGCTTTATCTGGATTACGGAAAGAAAGACGGCGAATGGGTAGCAAACAAGTACGGCGGAAACGAGAACCTTGACGCAATTGAGTTCTTTAAGCATCTAAATTCCGTAGTGCACGGTGCGCATCCCGGCGTTATGACAATTGCGGAGGAGTCAACCGCATGGCCGAAGGTAACAGCAAGACCCGAGGATGACGGTTTAGGATTTTCGTTTAAGTGGAATATGGGCTGGATGCACGACTATTGCGAATACATGAAGCTGGATCCACTTTTTAGAAGTGGAAACCACTACAAACTTACGTTTGCTATGAGCTATAACAGCGCGGAGAATTATATTTTGCCGCTGTCTCACGATGAGGTTGTGCATTTAAAATGCTCTATGGTAAACAAGATGCCGGGCTATGAGATTGATAAATATGCAAACCTTAGAAACCTCTATACCTTTATGTTTGGACATGAGGGTAAGAAGCTGTTATTTATGGGACAGGATTTCGCACAGGAGCGCGAGTGGAGTGAGGCGAGAGAACTTGACTGGGCGTTGCTTGCAAAACCTTTGAATAAGGGAATGCATGACTTTATGGGTACCTTGCTCAAGCTTTATAAGGAGAGCCCTTGTTTATATGAGATTGACAACGACTGGAGTGGCTTTGAGTGGATGAATGCGGACGACAAGGACAGAAGCATTTACAGCTTTGTGAGAAAGTCAAAGGACGGAAAGCAGAAAATGCTGTTTGTAATCAATATGACACCAGTCATGTACGAAAAATATAGAGTCGGCGTTCCGGAGAATACACAATATAAATTAATTCTCAACTCTGATGAAGTAAAATACGGTGGAAACGGAAATAAGATATCGAAATCACTTAATGCGAGAAAAGGCTTATGTGATAACAAGGAACAATATATCACATTCAATCTTCCACCGCTTACGGCAGTTGTTTATACATTCTAATATATTATAAAATAAGAAGGATTCGGTCATGTTATCACATTCAATCTTCCACCGCTTACGGCAGTTGTTTATACATTCTAATATATTATGAAATAAGAAGGATTCGGTCATGTGCGAAAGGGTATATGACCGAATTTTATATTTGGTAAAAAAATGAATTGCACTAACTATAATAAAATTATAGAATGTAAATAGATAAGGAATAAGAACGGATTGGAGGCAATTGTATGATTACGGCAGAATTAACAAAAAAAATTGATTTACTTCCTTTAGAATCTTATCGTAAAGTGGAAAGCTTTGTAGAACAACTTATTGTATCGGACATACAACTTGGGAAAGAAAAAGCTTTTCAAGTTTTTATGGATAAAATGAATGTTGCGGAGAAATCCATGGAAGAAAACGGATATTATACAGAAGAAGAAGCAGAGGAAGAATTGGCAAAAATATGACACAAAGAAAAATTATTTACTCTGAAATTGCGTTATCCAAGCGAAAAGCAATTAAAAGGGATATTAAAGAAAAATACGGTCGTGAATCTGCTGACAGATTTTCAAAGCAAGTTTCCAAAACGATTGTAAGATTAAAAGAATTTCCGCAAATGGGAGTGTCCA
>JAAVAF010000067.1 GCA_014804225.1 Lachnospiraceae bacterium | reverse complement strand
GGAACAAAAGGAATTGTGGATCTGGAAACTGCAAAAAAAATACACGTCATCGCACAAGATGAGGCGACATCAACCGTTTACGGTATGCCAAAGTCAATTGCGGCTGCGGGTCTGGTCAACCAGATCGTACCTTTAGATGATGTGGCACAGGAAATTATAATGAACGTGGGGGTCAAGTAAATGGATACAAGTCAATATCTTGATATTTTCCTTGATGAGTCAAAGGAACACTTACAAAATTTAAGCGACCAAATAATGGATTTGGAACAGAATCCGGAAAATATGGATACCATTAATGAGATATTCAGAGCTGCTCATTCCCTGAAAGGTATGGCAGGAACCATGGGATATAAGAGAATGCAGACTCTGACGCATGACATGGAGAATGTTTTCTCGGAGGTTCGAAACGGTACTTTCAAAGTACAGCCGGGAATGATTGATATTCTTTTCAAATCACTTGATGCACTGGAGGAATATGTTGATAATATTCAACAGACAACAGAGGAAGGTACAAACGACAATCAGAATCTGATTGATGCGTTAAACAGCATTTTAAAGAACAATGGCGAGATTAAACCGCTAGACAGCGCAGCATCGGAAGGTCAGGCGTCAGAGAATCAGGCGGCTGGGGCAGCGGACGGTGAGAATGCAAAACAGGCAAAATGGCAGGAAATTAAAATTTCCGATACCGAGAGAATGCTGATTGAGAAGGCAACGAATGAGGCACTTAAGGTGTACGGCATCACTGTTTATGTGGAGGAAGCGTGTCTTTTAAAAGCAGCAAGAGCATTTCTTGTGTTTAAAGCACTTGACAGACTTGGTGAGGTGATTGTTTCAAATCCGACAGCACAGGACATTGAGGATGAGAAGTTCGAATTGACATTCAGTTTGATCTTTATATCGGAAAGCCCGATGGACGAAGTGATGGCAGCGGTTAAGAGTGTGTCGGAAATTGATGAAGTGTACTGTGCGGAATATGTTTTGCCGGCAGCGAAGACATCAGAACAGAGTACGGCAGCGGAAGAAAAAGAAGAGGAAAAGACAGAACAGGAAACAAAGCCAGTCACCGCTTCATCAGTTCCACAGCCAACAGCATCAGCGGCAGCTTCTGGTAATAATAAACCGGCAGCGCCAGCGGCAGCTTCTAAAGGAACGGCAAAGCCTGTTGTGAATAGAACGGTTCGTGTGGACATCGAAAAGCTTGACAATTTGATGAACCTTGTCAGTGAGCTGATTATTGCAAAGAACTCTCTTGTCGCGGCAACGGATGCGGAGGGTAAAGGCGACAAGAATGCTGTAAATGAGCAGATAGAGTACCTCGAAAGCGTTACCACGAATCTCCATGAGTCTGTTATGAAGGTTCGAATGGTGCCAATTGAAAGCGTCGTAGCGAAGTTCCCGCGTATGATCAGAGATCTTTCGAAAAAGCTTGACAAGAAAATGGAGCTTTATATGACAGGTGAGGATACCGAGCTTGATCGTACCGTGGTTGATGAAATCGGTGATCCGTTGATGCATATGCTCAGAAATTCTGCCGACCATGGACTTGAGCCGAATGATGTCAGAGTGGCAAACGGAAAACCGGAAGTTGGTTCGATTTTCCTTGATGCTTATCAGGATGGAAATAACGTCGTGATTGAGGTAAGGGATGACGGCGGCGGAATTAACGTAGAAGCAGTAAGACAAAAAGCGATAGAGCGTGGTACGGTTACACCGGAGCAAGCAGAAACAATGACAGATAAGGAAGTTATTGATTTGTTGTTCCTGCCCAGTTTTTCAACGGCAAAGAAGGTTTCGGACGTATCAGGACGTGGTGTAGGTCTTGACGTTGTAAAGTCAAAGATTGAATCTTTGAGCGGTGAGGTAGAAGTTAAAAATAGTTTTGGAGAAGGTTCTTCATGGATTATCAGACTTCCGCTTACCCTTGCAATTATTCAGGCATTGATGGTTGTTGTTGGTGACGAAAAGTATGCAATTGCACTTGGATCAATCCAGACGATTGAAGATGTGTCACCCGAAGATATTAAGCTTGTGCAGGCAAAGGAAGTGATACATATCCGCGGTACCGTTATTCCGATTATCAGACTCAACAGAGTACTTGATATTCCACCAAGAGAGAACGAGAGCCAGAATCTTACGGTTATTATCGTGAAGAAAGGCGATAAGCAGGCGGGTCTTGTCGTAGATGAGCTTATCGGTCAACAGGAAGTAGTTATTAAGTCGATGGGCAAATATATCAAGGTTCCGAAGATGATAAGCGGCGCAACGATATTAGGTAATGGTGACGTAGCGCTGATCTTGGATACCAATGCGTTAATTTAATCGGAATGAGAGGAAAGGCAGGGTATAGAAATGGATGAAGTAAAAGTAGTGGACGAGCAGAAGCGCAACGAGATCCTTAATCGTCATGTAGAGCTTGATGCAACACAGTTCATCGTAATACAGCTTGGCGATGAGCAGTATGGTATTGATATCAAATATATTTCGAATATTATTAGAATGTCCAAGATAACGAGAGTGCCGAAAGTATCGGATTACATTGTGGGCGTTATCAATGTTCGTGGCGTGGTTATTCCGACAATTAGTCTTCGGCTGAAGATGGGACTTGCGGAAGATGAGATTACAAAGAAAACACGTATTATTATCCTGACGCTTGAGCAGCACGAGTCAATCGGTGTGCTTGTAGACGAGGTGAAAGAGGTCGTTACACTTGATGAGGAGCATGTAGAAAGAATGGGATACGAGAAGGACGAGAGAGAGCGCTTCCTTTCAGGTGTCGGAAAAACGGAGGGAAGATTGATTTCGCTTCTTGACATCACATCCGTTCTTGCGGACGTAATGGAAACGTAAGGAATGGTTATTTTTAGGAAAGGCTTGGTTTTGATATGGCTAATAATATGAGCTTTCAAAAAGTGACAACAGAGTACTATGACGTACTAAAAGAGCTTGGAAACATCGGTGCAGGTAATGCTACAACAGCACTTGCGCAGATGCTTCAGACAAAAGTGGATATGAAAGTCCCACAGGTGCGCCTCCTTGACTTTAAAGATGTCGGTGCGGCTATGGGCGGTGAAGAGCAGATGGTGGTGGGTATCTATCTTGCCGTTGAAGGTGACATTACAGGAAGCATTATGTTTGTGCTCGAGCAACATGCAGGACGGGATCTTGTGTCAAGGTTGATGGGAATGCCGCCTTCGGAGGGAGAGTTCAGCGAAATGGAACTTTCCGCGATGAAGGAAATCGGGAATATTATCACCGGTTCATATTTGAATTCAATTGCAACGATGACAAACTTGAAAATATTGCCGTCGGTGCCCGACATAAGTATCGATATGCTGAACGCAATTTTAAGTGTTCCAGCAATTGAGTTTGGAATTATAGGGGACCAGATCTTGTTGATACAGACCGTATTTACGGATGATGTGGATTTGAATGGGTATTTCATATTGATGCCGGATTTAGAATCTTACTCGAAGATGCTTAACGCACTTGGAATTACTTTATGATGATATACATGTTTAAGTAAAAAGCAAAGGAATGAGGCATGCAGTCATGGCGAATATAGTAAAAGTGGGAATGGCTGACTTGAATGTGTGCAAGAGTCCCGATGGGATTACGACACTGGGACTTGGTTCATGTGTGGGAATATGTATAAGAGATCCGATAGCCAAGATTGGTGGTTTGGCGCATGCCATGCTGCCGGACAGCACACAGATAGAAAATAATTCAAACAGATTCAAGTTTGCAGATACAGGAATTGAAGATTTGGTAAAACAGTTAGTGGCGATGGGAGGCAAAAAGGCGCGCTTTGAAGCAAAAATTGCGGGTGGCGCGCAGATGTTTGCTTTTCAAAACAAGTCAGATATGGTGCGCGTAGGTGAGCGTAATGTAGAAGCAAGTATTAAAAAGCTTCGGGAACTTGGAATACCTTTAAAAGCGCAGGATACAGGTCTGAATTATGGACGTACGATCATATATTATCCCGAAACGGGTGAGTTGATTATTCGTTCAGCAGGAAAGCCGGAAAAGAAGATTTAAAAGGTTTAAAGACAGAGGGGATACAAAATGGGAAATAAGACACCGCTTATCACACCGTTTTTGATGCTTACCGCGGGAACGATAGCATCAATTATTATGTATGTGAGAGGTTTTGACTTAAATACGATGCTTTGGACTTTACTAATTGTATTGATAATTTTTTACATAATAGGCGATATTGCAAGATATCTTTATGCATCTGTCAGACCTCGTGTTATACCAGTGGCGAATATCGATCATGAATTATTAGAGGCGCTTATGAATGGTGAAGAGATTTCTGGAAATGTGGTGAATGTTACAGGCAGTGAAGATGCGAATATGAGCGAAGAACTTTCAGAGGAGCAGTTGAGCGTGGATGGTTTTATGTCTGAGGAGAGTGAAGGCTACTCTGATGAGGAGGGCTATTCCGAGGAAGAACTTGGTGAATATGAGGAAACGGATACGGATTCCTATGCTTCGGAGGAAGAATTTACCGATGAAAATTAGTTAAGGCAACAATCGTATAACGGGGGTATGACATGAATGATACAGCACGTAAAAAGCTATGGGAGGATTACGCCAAAGGAAAAACAGCAGATTTGCGCGAGAAACTCATTCTTGAATATGCGCCATTGGTAAAGGTCGTAGCGGGGCGCCTTAGTATGTATCTTGGCTATAATGTGGAATATGAGGATTTGGTGAGCTATGGAATATTTGGTCTGATTGATGCCATTGATAAGTTTGATATGGGCAAGGAGGTCAAGTTTGAAACTTACGCAAGCCTTCGTATTCGCGGTGCAATACTGGATCAGATTAGAAAAATGGATTGGATACCGCGAACAATCAGACAGCGTCAGAAGCAGATAGATATCGCAATAAAGGACTTGGAACAGAAGAACGGAAGGGCAGCAACAGATGCAGAACTGGCTGCTTATATCGGAATCAGCGAAGATGAATTTTTAGATTGGCAGAATCAAGTGAAAGCCGATAACATGATTTCGCTGAATGAATATTTGGAACAGGGAAATGATATTTCAGCAGATAAGGGTATGAGTTCCGGATTCGATACACCGGAGGGTGTGATTGAACGAAGCGAGCTCAAGGAGATGCTTGAAAAATCGTTGGAGCTTCTTACAGAGAAAGAAAAGAAAGTGATTCTTCTTTATTATTATGAGGAGCTTACATTGAAAGAAATAAGCCGTGTGTTAGAGGTGTCGGAATCGAGAGTTTCACAGTTGCACACAAAGGCTTTGCAGAAAATGAAAACAAAGATGGGGAACTATATCGGGATATTAAATCAATAGAAGTGTAATTGAAAAATATAAAGGTCTTGGTTCGTAAATTTGTGAAGTGAGAAAGAATGAGGATAACATGAACGGATGTTTTCAAATACAGGTGAATGAACAAGGTGTAAACCTTATCTTATCGCCCCCATTGGGCGGAGGAGTGATGCCAAGCGTATCGGAGATTAAAGATTATCTTGATATACTGGGCTTACCTTATAACGCATTGGCAATCAACACGGCGATAAATGCAATCGGTGAAGAGGAGATTGTCATTTTTTTAACTTC
>JAAVAF010000066.1 GCA_014804225.1 Lachnospiraceae bacterium | reverse complement strand
TGTGGCGGAAAAAAACACGTATGAAGTGGAGTGCTGTGAGGAGCATGTTGTACATAACGAGCTTTTACAGAAGGTAAACGAGAAGATGCCCAAGGAGGAGGAGATTTCTGATTTATCGGATTTGTTTAAAGTATTTGGAGATTCTACCAGACTGAAAATCCTGTTTGTGCTTTTTGAGTCGGAGGTATGTGTTTGTGACCTTGCAGAATTTTTAAATATGACACAGTCGGCGATATCCCACCAGTTGAAAGTGTTAAAGCAGTCAAAGCTTGTGACAAACAGGCGTGAGGGAAAGTCGATTTTTTATTCCCTTGCCGATGATCATGTGCGTAGTATTATTGCGCAGGGACGTGAGCATTGTGAAGAGATTTTCTAAATCAGCAAAAAACGCTGATTTAGAAAATCTCTTCACATTGGAAGAACGCAAGGGCAGCGTTCTTCTGTTATATATATGTAACGGAATAAGACAAAAAAATAATTAAGAAAGGAAGATAGGAACGATGAAAAAGAAATTTAAATTGGAGGATTTGGATTGTGCACATTGCGCGGCAAAAATGGAGGAAGCGATTAAAGGAATTGACGGTGTCAATGACGCTGTAGTAAATTTTTTGGCGCAGAAGATGACGATTGATGCGGTAGATGACCGTTTTGATGCGATTATGGAAGAAGTAAAAGCAGTATGTGCAAAGATTGAGCCGGATTGCCAGATATTAGTGTAAATCCATGTTGTCAAAATATTAACAAAGAAAATAAGCCCTGAGCCTACGTAAAATGGGCTTGGGGTTTTGGCATATAGGGGGATTGTTATGACCAAAAAACAAAAAAAGATGCTGACGCGTATTATTATCGCATTTGTGCTTTTGGCAGCGCTGATGACATGTGAACATATCAAAATACTGCCCGAGAATATATGGATAGAGCTTATACTGTTTGCAGTGCCGTATCTGATTATCGGGTATGACATTATCTTAAAAGCAGCAAAAAACATCAAAAACGGACAGATTTTTGACGAAAATTTTCTGATGATGATTGCAACGTTTGGTGCGTTCGGCGCGCGGGATTTTTCCGAGGCGGCAGCAGTAATGCTTTTTTATCAGGTAGGAGAGTTGTTCCAGAGTTATGCAGTGGGGAAATCGCGTCAGTCGATTTCTGATATGATGGATATCTGTCCCGAGTACGCAAACATTGAGGAAAACGGAACGCTCACACAGGTGGACCCTGACGATGTGGAAGTGGGGAGTGTGATTGTGATTAAGCCTGGCGAGCGCGTACCGCTTGACGGCATTGTTATCGAAGGAGAGTCGTTAATTGATACGGCGGCGCTCACAGGGGAATCGGTCCCGAGAAGGGCGACGGAAGGTGATGAAATTATCAGCGGCTGTGTCAATGGAAGCGGTACCTTAAAGGTGCGTACAACGAAGGAATTTGAC
The DNA here is from genome assembly GCA_014804225.1 of Lachnospiraceae bacterium. Classification (GTDB taxonomy): domain Bacteria; phylum Bacillota; class Clostridia; order Lachnospirales; family Lachnospiraceae; genus COE1. Next base: position 13,909 of record JAAVAF010000066.1, on the reverse strand, counting down.
GATTCAACCGTATCGAAAATACTGGAACTTGTTGAGAACGCAAGTTCGAAAAAGGCAAAGGTAGAGAATTTTATCACAAAGTTTGCAAAATATTATACGCCTGTGGTTACGATTGCTGCGGTTATTCTGGCAGTTTTGCCGCCACTTGTCTTGGGCGGAGGATGGAGCGAGTGGATCCATAGAGCGTGTATTTTCCTTGTAATTTCGTGCCCGTGTGCACTTGTGATTTCCGTGCCGCTTGGCTTTTTCGGTGGAATTGGCGCCGCATCGCGTATCGGTGTGCTGGTTAAGGGCGGCAATTATTTGGAAGCAGTTGCAGAGATGACAACGATTGTGTTTGATAAGACAGGAACGCTCACGAAAGGTGAATTTAAAGTGTCTGGACTTTATGCAGAGAACGGTTTTTCACCGGAAACGCTCTTGGAGCTTGCGGCACACGCGGAAGGGTATTCCAATCACCCGATTGCCGGTTCTATCAAGGCCGCATATCTTGAACGAACGGGAAAAGACATTGATTTAAGCCGTGTGGGAGAGGCAGAGGAACAGGCAGGACACGGAATCAGTGTGATGGTGGACGAAAAACAGGTGTTTATCGGAAATGAAAAGTTAATGCAGGCAAAGGGAATAGGCAAAACAGACTATACATCTGTCACGGAAAATGGTACAGTTTGTTATGTAGCATGTGAAAATGTGTATGTGGGCGCGGTGATTATTTCGGACAGCGTAAAGGACGGCGCGCGTGAGGCAATCGCGGATATGAAAAAGGTTGGCGTGAAAAAGTGCGTTATGCTGACAGGCGACAGGACGGCGGCAGCAGAAGCAGTGTCGAAAAGCCTTGGCATCGACGAATTTCATGCGGAGCTTTTGCCGGCAGACAAGGTGACGCGTGTGGAGGAATTATTGAACAGACGCGGTGAGAAGGAGCGTTTGGCGTTTGTTGGCGATGGTATCAATGACGCACCCGTGCTTGCAAGGGCGGATATCGGTTTTGCGATGGGCAGCATGGGTTCCGATGCGGCGATTGAGGCGGCGGATGTGGTGCTGATGGACGATGATGTGCGAAAAATTGCTGCAGTGGTGCGAATTGCAAGAAGAACACTCAAAATCGTAAAGCAGAATATCGTGTTTGCACTTGCTGTTAAAGCGCTGGTGCTGATTTTGGGTGCGCTTGGCATGGCGAATATGTGGGAAGCTGTGTTTGCGGATGTAGGCGTGGCGGTGATTGCGATTTTAAATTCCATGCGAACGCTTTCGCATTGAGAACACTGAAATATGACGGAAGGCGGTAATTGGCTTGTCTGCATAATGCCGTGCGACAAAAAGGGTGAAGAGAATGGAGATACATGTATCGGTCAGGCAGCTTGTCGAGTTTATACTTCGCGAGGGAAACATTGATAATAGAAGAACGGCAGGCGCGGACAATGCGATGCAGGAAGGCAGCCGAATCCATCGTATGATTCAGCGCTCAATGGGGAGTGAGTATCATGCGGAAGTCGGTCTAAAATTTGTCTGGAATGCGGGTGATTATGATATCGCAGTTGAAGGAAGGGCAGACGGCATTATCGACTTTCACTATGGGGACCATACCGAAGGTGAGCCTCAAGAAGGTGTTGTGATAGACGAGATTAAGGGGACTTACAAAGATTTGCGACGCATCACAAAGCCCGCCGGGGTACATCTAGCGCAGGCAAAGTGCTATGCGTATATTTATGCGCGGGAGAACGGGCTTTCCACAATCGGTGTTCGTATTACTTACTGCAATATCGAGTCGGAGGAAACGAAATATTTTACAGAAAATTACGCGTTTGATGCATTGGAAGAATGGTTTGACAAACTTTTAACAGAGTATAAAAAGTGGGCAGATTTTCGCTTTACATGGGAAAAAGAGCGCACTGCGTCGATTGCGGAGCTTGCATTTCCGTTTGCGTACAGAGAGGGACAAAAGGATCTGGTATCTTATGTATATCGGACGATTTATCATAAAAGAAAGTTGTTTTTGGAGGCACCGACGGGCGTTGGAAAAACGATATCGACGGTGTTTCCGACGGTTCAGGCGATGGGCGCGGGAATGGTGGAAAAGATTTTTTATCTTACCGCAAAAACCATCACGCGCACCGTGGCGCAGGAATGTTTCGGATTGTTGCAGCAAAACGGTCTTCATATGAAAACCGTTACGTTGACGGCGCGGGATAAGATTTGCTTTTTGAAGGAAAGCGAAACGGAAGGCACGCATGAGGGCGTGGCGGAGTGTAATCCGGATGCGTGTCCTTATGCGAAAGGGCATTATGATAGAGTCAACGATGCGATGTATGATCTGTTACTGCATGAGGATAACTTTACGCGAGAAACGGTGAAGGAGTATGCACAAAAACATACGGTGTGTCCCTTTGAGCTGAGTTTGGATATGAGTCTCTTTTCGGATGCGGTGATTTGCGACTACAATTATGTGTTTGATCCGCGTGTGTATCTGAAACGATTTTTTGCGGAAAATAACACGCAGGACTATGTGTTTTTGATCGACGAGTCGCATAATCTTTTGGACAGGGGCAGAGAGATGTACAGTGCGGCGTTGTTTAAAAATGCGTTTCTGGCGGTTAAGCGTTTGATCAAGGACGCATCGCCGAAGGTGGCAAAGCTTTTGGAGAAGTGCAATAAAGAACTGCTTGCGATGAAACGACAGTGCGAGGATTATCAAAAAGAGGAGGGGATTGATGGTTTTGTCAATGCTCTTATGCGCGTGTATTCGGCGATGGACGACTTTTTGGACGAACACGACAGTTTTCCGAATAAAGATGAGATATTGGAATTTTATTTTGAAGTCTCGCATTTTTTGAATATGTATGAAATCATGGACGACAATTACGTGGTGTATAGCCAGTTAATGGATGATGGCGATTTTATGCTCAAGCTTTTTTGCGTGAACCCCTCCTTAAATTTAAAGGAATGTATGCAAAAGGGCAGAAGCAGCATTCTGTTTTCCGCGACGCTTTTGCCGATTCAATATTATAAGCGGCTGCTCGGCGGTGAGCCGCAGGATTATGAGGCGTATGCGAAGTCGACCTTTCGGGAGGAAAAAAAGGCGCTGTTTCTTGCAAATGATGTTACGAGCAAGTATACGCGGCGCAGTGAGGAGGAGTTTCGGCGGATTGCGCGCTACATCTATGAGGTTGTGCGCCAGCGCCACGGGAATTATATGGTCTTTCTGCCGTCACATGTATTTTTAGAACGTGTGTACGATTGTTTTATGGCGGATTATTTTGACAGTGAATGCATGGAGTGCATTGTTCAGGAGGACTACATGAGCGAGGCAAAGCGCGAGGAATTTTTGCTGCGCTTTCGGGGGAATGCGGGTTGCGATTTAAAAGAGCATATTGCATTTGAGATTGAGGAGGAGAGTGACGGGATTTTAATCGGCTTTTGCGTGATGGGCGGCATTTTTTCGGAGGGGATTGACTTGAAGCATGACTCACTGATTGGCGCAGTGATTGTGGGAACGGGAATCCCGCAGGTTGGCTGCGAGCGGGAGCTTTTGAAGCAGTATTTTGACGAGCGGGGCGATAACGGATTCGACTATGCGTACCGCTATCCGGGCATGAATAAGGTGCTGCAGTCAGCAGGGCGTGTGATTCGGACAGCAGAGGACGTTGGCGTCGTGGCGCTTTTGGACGAGCGTTTTTTGGAATATCAATATCGGCGTATGTTTCCGCGAGAGTGGGCAAGCTATGAGGTTGTCAGCGTTGACACGATTTCGGGACGGGTGGAGAAGTTTTGGAATGATTGGCTGTGAGTTTTTGCAGTTGAGGAAAAAAATTGGATATGATATGATGTAACTATAGATTTCAGGAGAGCGAAACAGGTAAGAATGCTGATTCGATTTTGAGAGGAGTGATACTATGACAATGACAGATGTAAAAATTCAGGTGCCAGCTGATATGGCATCTTATGTGGTTACGAATGATAAGCAATCGGAATTGATGCGTAATGCGATGTTATTGTATCCGTATATAAAAAATTTGACGATATCACACGGAAGGGCAGCAGAAATTTTGGGAGTTCGGAAATATGAATTGATTGATTTGTATGACAGGTTGGGGGTGCTTTATCTTGATCAGGATATACAGGAGGTCGAGGAGGAGGTACAGTATTGGAAAAAGCTAAAAGGAGTGGGGGAATGATTATGAGTGAAACCTATGAGAAAGATGGGATTATATACTTTAAGGAACCGTATAAAACGGATTTATGGGAGTGGCTGGACACACATATTGGGGTAGATACTTTGTTTGTTCAAAACAGACAGGCGTTGGACAATGATGTTATTTATGTTTTAGCCTATGCAAAGGATAAATCTTATAATGCGAAGTTAAACGAGATTAATCAAAGCAGAAAGGATACAAGCTTGTTCAGAGGGATTTCTGAGAAGGAGGTTTGTGCGATTGATTAAGTTTCGATACAATAAGGTGACCAGAAGTTACAGAACTTATTTGGATATACAAAAGAATGATAAGGATTTTGTGTCTGTAAAGTTTGATACAGGGGCATCTGATACGATTATTACGACAGGCGCTTTGGGTCTGAACAATATTCAGGCAGATACATTGTTAAAAAGTATTCAAGACAGAAATTTGAAAGCACGTAAATTTATGTCAGCATCAGATAATTGTTTTGATGGTTATCTGTGTTGTTGCAGTGATTTGAGGATTGGCGAGATCCAAATAAAGAAATTTTATTATTATATTGTTTTTAATGATACGCCAAAGGCGCTTTTAGGAGATGATTTTATATCTTGTTGTATATTCAGCCACGGCTTCAAAAGTGATATTGTCGTTACATCTTTTAACTTTGAGGAATATGAGAAACAGTGTGCCAATGATGACCAGACAATGAATGTATTTGAAGTGTTTTCATAAGAAAGGAAAACAACATGGAAGAGTATCAGGTAAAAGAATATCAGCATGATCCGAAAAAGCAACGAGCGTATTGGAATGCTGCGATCGGATTACAGGATGTTGACGGGTTAAAGCCCTCAAAATATTTGTATGAACTGTCTGAACAGAATATTAGTGGAGAACTGCCGATACAAACTGTCCAAGAAAAGCTTGGTGAATATTATAGAGAAACCTCAGAACTGGAACGGAATGAAACAATGGAATGTGATATTGTTTCGGCGCGGATTGTTGAATTGTTGTCGGTTGGAACTGTGTCTTTGATTCCTACGGCATTAAAATCAATTCACCGGTATTTGTTCGAAGGAATATATGATTTTGTAGGACAATTCCGACAGTATAATATCACAAAAGCGGAACCGGTTTTGCAGGGAGATACGGTCAAGTATGCAAATTATTTTGAAATTCAGGATATTTTACAATACGATTTTGAAACGGAAAAACAGCAGAAATATTCGAAAATGAGTAAGGAGCAAATCATTCAGCGGTTGTGCGCGTTTTCTTCGTCAATATGGCAAGTGCACCCATTTGGAGAGGGCAACACAAGAACGACTGCCGTGTTTATGGAATTGTATCTGAATAGTATCGGATTTTCCGTAAACAACGATATGTTCAAGGAACATTCAAAATATTACAGGAATGCTCTGGTGCGCTCGAACTACGCGGATTTTGCAAAAAAAGTTGATACGGATTTTGGCTTTCTGGAAAAATTTTATGGCAATCTGCTGTTTGATGAAATGCATGTTTTACGGAATGATGATATGATTGTGAAAATAAAGTAATTGTACAGTGACAAAACCCTTTGTCGATTGGGGTAGTTTTTCTATTCCAAGTGAAAGAGGGAAAAAGTTGATGAATATATGAAGGAGATGCGTAAAAATGACTGAGTTTGAGAAGGTTTTTGCACTTATATAAAGTTTTTGACCAAATCTTGACAAAATAGGATTTTTTGTTTATTATGATAATACAAAAGTTGGTTATAATATAGAATATTAGAAGTTTAATAGCCGATTATGCTTTTGTGAATAAGTTAAATAGTAGTACATATACTATATTAATCGGGGGCAACTCCTGATTTCTCCGCTGCGGAGAGTTTAAATATGAGCAGAATAAAAATAGTTGCATGGAAGGATTCTGGTAATTACGGGATCCTTTCTTTATTTTTACGGGAGGATTTATGTATAGCGCAATCGAACTAAAGACATTAAGTGTAAAACGGAGATTCGCAAACTCAAGCAGCATGTTCAATCCAATCGAACTAAAGACATTAAGTGTAAAACCAAGGATTAATGATATTTCATTAAAAGTATTAAGTGAATACTATGAGATGTATTTGTATCCATTTATATATAAGTATCATGTGATATCGGCGACAGGGGAAGAGGATTTTAAATTAAGATTTGAATTAGAAAATTTTTGTCATTTATTAGGAATAGAATCGACGGTAAAGTACTCTATACCAATGAGAGATTTACACAATTATAAAGGAAAAGACGGTTGGAATAATGTGTCAAAGCAAAACATTGATATTCCTCTTTTAAAAAGAATTAATAAAAGTAAATTTAAGAGTATGAAAGCAAAATATGTATATTTTTATTTATTACCAGAGTTGATTGAAAAACCAATGGCAGTGAATTATGTGAAGGAAAATGTAGATCCGCCAACAAGTATAGAGTGTGAAATATTATTTTATAGTAAGGTAACAGGTGATAATGCAATTATTCATCTGGGAATAGAAAAAGATATTGCTGGATATTATATTCCGCGAACTTTTTTATAGAGAAAGTTTCCAAAATAGAAGATGATATTTATGTTACGAACCAAGAAGAAATTAGCGTAACCGTAGAAAATAGAGTGATCATGTTATGAATGTGTTGCGGGAGGAAGATATGTAACAAATCGAAACAGACATTTGCATAATGAAATAAGAAAAGTTGTGAGAAAAAGTTAGGGTAACATAAGCATATAACATAAATGGTTGACATAGTATGAAAAGGAAAGGAGGAGAGCGGGAAAATTGGGGAAAATTCCTAAAATTGGGGAAGAAAATACATAAAAGTGCATAAAAGTTCATAAAAGAACCTCAAAAAAGTTGCGATTTGAAGTAGGAAATAGTATAATAAAGTTACAAGATCGCGACTGCGTGTTGTCTGATGTGTATTACTGAAGGAAACACTCACTTTAATTCTTAGAGGGGGCGGCGCATATGGGTGATGTACAGGGGACAGCATGTATACATAATAAACGCGGATCTAGCAAAAACAAAACAATATGAAAAAGGAGAAGTGATTCCAATGAATAATTTAAAGGAAACAAAGCTCAATAACAAAGGTTTCTCTCTTGTAGAGTTAATCATCGTTATCGCCATCATGGCAGTTCTGATCGGTGTTCTTGCTCCTCAGTACTTAAAGTATGTTGAGAAATCAAGAGTATCAACAGACAGAGATAACGTAACATCAATCGAAAGCGCTTTGCAGGTATGGGCTGCTGATCCGGACGCTACAAGTGTATTCCCTGCTGGTAATACTACTGTTCAGCTTTCAAGAACTGCATCAGCAACTGCTACAGGTGTTGTTGCAGATGCACTTACAAATGCGGGAATAGACACAGAATTACCAAAACTTACCAATAAGCAGACATTTGCAACTGTTACTATCACAGTTACAGCTGATTCGAATGGAACAGTTAAGCTTTCAAATGACCTTCCCTAATTGATTTAGAGAAAGCTGTTTATAATGCATGAAAGGACACAAACCATGCTCCCAACTATATTTTTTGCAATCATCATATTTTTATATGGTATTATAATCGGTAGCTTCCTCAACGTATGCATCTACCGGTTGCCGAAAAAAGAAAATATAGTTACGACCAGAAGCCACTGCATGAGCTGCGGCTATCAGCTGAAATGGTATGATCTCATACCCCTCTTTAGCTGGCTGGTTCTGGGAGGGAAGTGTCGTAAATGTAAGGCAAGGATATCCGTTCAGTACCCCATTATCGAGGCACTGAACGGGTTCCTGTGGCTTACTATATTTTTCGTCTGTGGCGTCAGCATCGAAACAGCATTGTACTGTGTCCTTGCAAGTGCGCTTCTTGCGCTTTCCGTCATAGACTTTCGTACATATGAAATCCCGTTTGGGTTTAACTTGATTATCGCGGCGCTTGGGCTGATACGTGTACTGACAGACTTATCGAACTGGACAGAATATGCGATCGGCTTTTTTGCGGTCAGTGCCCCCTTGTATCTGATCTACATTGTTACAAAGGGCAGAGGCATCGGCGGCGGCGATATTAAGCTGATGGCGGCGGCGGGATTGCTGCTTGGTTGGAAACGGATTGTACTTGCCCTTGTGATCGGCTGTATTCTCGGTTCCGTGATTCATGTAATTCGCATGAAAGTTTCCAAGGCGGAGCATGTGCTTGCGATGGGACCGTATCTGTCAATGGGGATTTTTATTGCGGCGCTCTGGGGAGAGCAATTACTGAACTGGTATCTTGGGTTCTATGTATAATATAATGTAATTTTTGAGGGACAGTTTTCTTATGTTTCGATGTCGAAACGAAGGCAGAAATCGGAATATAGGAAAGATGCCCAACAATATACGGAACAACGGAGGAAAAGAAAATGGCAAAAGTATTGAGCATTGAAATCGGTGTCGCGACAATTCGCGTTGTCGAGATGGATTATCAGGCAAAAAAACCAAAGGTTTACAAATGTGCCGATGTTGCGACGCCCGAAGGCGCAATTAAGGACGGTTATCTTGATCCGACAAAGATGGAGCCGCTGCGTGCGACGATTTCCGAAACGATAAGGAAAAATAAGATGCGCGCGAAACGCGTGATCTTCACCGTCTTTTCGGGAAAAATCATCAGCCGTGAGATTACGACTCCTGTCGTAAAGGAACATCAGATTGGCGCGTTTATCGAGTCTAATGCGAACGAATACTTCCCGATTGAGTTGGATGAATATAAGCTTGCGCACAGCGTGATACAGAGTTATTACGATGGTGATAATGCGGGCAGACATAAAGTGCTTGTGATGGCGGCGGAGCGCGAACTTTTTGTGCCGTACGAGCGTTTGGCGGCGGCGCTGCGTCTGCAAATTATGGATATTGACTATGTTGGCAACTCCGTGATACAGGCGGCAAGACAGAGCGCGGGCGCGGCTGCGATCATGGCAGTTAAGGCAGAACCGGAATATGCCCTGATCACAATCTTACATCAAGGTACGATGATGATACAGCGTACCGTGAACTATTCGATCGGACGCGGAAACAACGGGGCGGCAAGCGAGGAAGAAAACTACATGATGTTGACCGGTACGGTCACTAGAATGATGGACTTTTATGCGTCCAACAATGAAGATAATAAAGTAGAACAAATATTCTTAATGGGAGAGGGCTCCCGTTCACAGACACTGTTGGATATGATGGCGCGTCAGACAGGCGCACAGTGCCGTCTGCTTGACAATGTGCGCAGTGCGACGGCGACAAAGAGCATGGCGGATGCGCATGTCAACGTGTTTGCGGCGGCAATCGGCGCGGGCGTGCAGAGTGTTGGCTTTGATGCGGAGAAGGTAAAGGAGCGTCACGAAACAAACTATCTTTCGGCGTGCTTTTTGATGATTTTACTGTTCGGTGTTGCGGCGGGCGGACTGTGCTATGTTTCGATTGTTCCGTACAATACGGCGTTTGCCGAGCAACAGTCCTTGCAAAGACGGCAGCAGCAGTTAGAGCCGGCGCGCGTAGTGCATGACCAGTATCTTGGACTGAAGGATTTCGTTGATCAGGTTCGCTATGGAAACAGGCTTACGGAGCACTTTAACGACGGCATTATTGATTTCCTTGAGGAACTTGAGGTTAAGCTGCCGGAGGATGTTGAGCTGACCGATTTTTCTTCGGATGATGTAGAGTGTGTCATGACAATTCGCGTAGGTGACAAGGAAACGGCGGCAGGTATTATCCAGATGCTGCGCGAGTTTGAGTCGCTTGAAACTGTGGTGGTTGAGAGTTTGATCGAGGAAGTTACGGAAGAGACGCTGGGTGATATTATTGTGGAAGTGGCTCAGGGGAATGAAGTGAAGACAATCAATTTTACCGTGAAGTGTACATATAAAACCGAGGTTTTGGAAGTGCCTGTGCCTACTGCACAGCCTCCCGCACCTGAGGGCGTAGATGTGGCGACAACGACGGAATAGACCGTGAAAAAATTTGTGCAGTGGCACAAATTCGCAACTACAAGAATAATGGAGGATGAGGATTTGCATGGCTAAGGGAAAGAAAGTTAAAACAAAGAAAGAAAAGAAAGAAAAACAGCCAAGAGAGTATAAACCGCTGAAAACATATTTCACGCAAAAGACGTTTCTTGGTGTGACCCTTGTGGGTGTCCTTGCGCTTGTGGCTGTGTATGTGTTTGTATATACAGACTACACGGAGCGGACGACGGAGCTTATAGCCTCCAATGAGGAACTTCAATCCATTGTGACCGAACTTGAGGATTACAATACCAACATGGAGCAGTACAAGATTGAGATTGAGGAGATTAAGACAGAAATCAACGCGATTTTAGATCAATATCCTTCGGACGCACGTGAGGAAGATATGATCATGCTTGCGGAGAATTTACAAAAGCGCAATGTCATCGACTTTGATGCGATCAACATGGACGAGAAAGAGCCCGTTTATACGGTAGAGCCTTATCTTGTTCAGGCGGCAGCAATGGAGGGCCTTGACGAGAGTTTGGTTTTTACACAAAAGCAAGCGGTCTATGTCAATGAAACGACATATCCGAATCTGAAGGCGGTTATCGAGCAGATTTACGAGTCTGATAACCGTATCGGGATTAACAATATTGTTTATACGAAGAATGAGGAATTCGGCGTATTAGAGGGAAATTTTGATATTTATTTCTACAGTGTTGCGGGAACCGACAAAGAATACGTGGCGCCGAATATCACACCGTACATTAAAGGTACAAAAGATCCGTTTAAATCGGAGGAGATTGCAAGGCAGATAGCGCTTGATATGTTAGAGGAAAGTCTTGAAGGCGAGGAAGGCGGATTAGGCGGAGGCTGAGCTGATTAGTGTAAAAAAAGGAGCATAGTTACTGGGATGCGAAGTAAGAAGAATATAAGTTTGTTTGAACGAATGATAAAACTACATAAGGACGAACGGGGCATGACCCTTGTCGAAGTCATTATTGCGATTACAATTCTCACTCTTGTTGCAGTGTCTGTGCTTCACTCCCTGACGACAGCGATGGTGTACAATAAAAAGGCGCGAAGCCGTCAGGAAATGACGTTGACGGCGGAGAGCATTATGGAAACGTTTAAGGGCTATGATTTGGATACGCTGAAAGACCGTTTTTCCGGGGGCACAATAGGGGGAGTAATCGGAATTGAGGGTGTGGCCTACGAAACGGTTGACGGTGATTCGGGGTATCATTACACGGCGACGCCGCTTCCTTTTGGATCGGAACTTGCTGACGAATATCAGTTCTGCATTGATGACATGAAAGCGGACGATGGACAGCTTTACGATGTAAAGATTACTGCGACGCCGAACAGTGTCGAGAAGATTATGGTGCCGGACAATATGGAAACGACGCGTGACGCGATCTATAAGGGCGATCGGTCGATTGATTCAAGCGCACTGCAAAAGGCGAAAGAAGATTTCAGGAACAATCAGCAGTCGGATTTGGCAAATTATTTTGCGGCAAGTTATTCTGACGCGGTTTTTAAATCGGGCACCGATATTATCACGATCAAAGATGAGATTAATAAAGTTTTTGAATCGGCTGCCGGCGCTTTCTTTGCAGAAAATTATGTTAAGCTGCATGAGAAAAAGTTGACGATTGATATCATTGATAACGGTTCGGGCGAGTATGAAGTGAGACCGAAGATGTATTACAGTTACTATATGGAAGGTTATCCGTATTATGTGCGGGCAGAGGAGGAATCGATGCCGGACGACGAATATCCTGATGATGAGGGCGGAACTCCGGGGCCGAGTGTGAATGCGATTGTCGAACATGAACCGGATACGAAGATTCGTTATCCGGCGAGCGGATTTCTGGAGTTTGAGGTAAGCCTTTCTTCGTCTTATCCGGATGGGCATTTTTATAAAAATCCGGTGGAGGCGGGATTGGACAGACTGTTTGTCTATTATTATCCGCAGTACAATCTTGATCCGGGCTGTGATACGATAGTGATCAACAATCAGGCGAATATTTCGAATTTTCAGTGCTATATCTTAAAGCAGCGTGCGCCGGATATCAATGAAAATCAGATGAAAATAAAGGAGAACGGTTACAAGGCAAATATTGATATCAGCAATTCGGCATCAGGATTCAAGCTATTCCACAATTTTGACGATAATATTGCTGACGGAAGTTCAACGACACCGCCGAGTATTTCAGGTACTTATCAGAAGGCAGTCAGCTATACAAAGGCAGGAACAAGTCCGGATATGACGGAACTTATGGAGAATTTTTCGGAAGTGGATGTGCTTTCTTACAAGCTTACGCTTGAGGTAACGCAGAACGGGCGGACGGTTACAAGGTTGGAAAGCTCGATGAACGAACGAATCAACCAATAAGAAATTAGGAAGGTGTGATAACGATGAAAAGATTAAAATTGAATAATAAGGGCGCGGCGTTGATTTCTGTGCTGGTTATCACGACTTTTATTACGATTCTTGCGACAACGATGCTTTATGTCGCGGCGACGAACTTTCAGCAAAAACAGACGGATTATCAGAATAAACAGAGCTTTTACGGAGCGGAGAAAGCGCTTGACGAGCTCAAGAGCATTCTGGTAAAAGATGTGCAAACAGCATACGTCGAGGCATATAATAAAACAACCCGTAATTTTTTACGCATGGACGCGGCGCAGCGCGAAGCATATTTTCAAGATGTATTTATGGATACACTTAAGAAAACGTGGGATAGTCGCGTTGCCAGCTCGGGCGATCTGCTCGGTGCAGTAAAGTCTGTGATGACGGGGGCGTATGCCGCGGAGGCGGACAGTTTTTATAAGGTTATGGATTATGGCATCTATGAAACGACAGACTCGGGTCAAACGTTACAGAAATTTGCGCTTAGAGGCGTTCAGGTAAAATACACGGAAGGCAATTTTACGACTTTCTTATATACGGACATTTGTCTGGAGCCGCCGGCGATGGACTGGTCTGCAGAGAGTTTTTCTACATCGACGGAACTGGTCGAACGGGAAAAAATTGCATTTACGGATTATGTGTCTTATGTCAACTGGCGTAAGGCAGACTATGATGACAGCAATGATGGTATATATGACAGCATTGATGGCCTTGGTACGAAAAAGTAGCATGATAAAAGAAAGGAGAACCACAGCCTATGAAACAATTTAATAGCGATAACCGCGGCTTTTCTCTCGTGGAGGTGGTGGTCGTGTTGGCGCTTGTGTCGGCAATCTCGGCGATAGCAGGCTATGGTTTTTCCATGTCAAACGGCAAGCCGGCACAGGAGTGCGCGAAGAAGCTTGCAGGCGCGATCTCACACGGGCGGACGACAACGATGGGAAAATACCGCAACGAGATTATCGTGAAAAAAGAAACGGACGGAACGCTTACGGTTACGGAGGATACCTATACCAGTGAGAGCGATATTTTAAACGGCACACCAAGCCAGAGCCGTTCCAGTACGGTAGGTGCAAAGAACGTGACGGTTGAGTATCAAATCGGTACAGGCGGTTACATAGAATTGGCACCGGGAAATGAGATACGATTAAGGTATGACTCGGGAAGCGGTGCAATGAAAAAGACAGCAAACAGCGGCAGCGATTATTATACAGGATTTCGAATATCAAAAGCAGGTAAGGTGTGGTATGTGAAACTCGAAACACTGACCGGAAATATCACCACATCAACAAATCCATAGCAGTTGTGTTTTATTAGAAAGGAGCATGGTTTTAAAATGAAAAAGATGTGGAA
>JAAVAF010000065.1 GCA_014804225.1 Lachnospiraceae bacterium | reverse complement strand
ATAAAAATACCTCCACTTTCTTTGAATTATTGTATCACGTATTTCTGGGGTAGTGTTACAACTTTAGTATACCATCTCATGCTGTCTTTGCATACTGCCCCCTGTCACTGGATCTGGTAATATACTCCTTATTTTCTAAATCATTCATGGTCTTCCTCCTTATAATAAAGCAGAAGCATCCCGTTTTCCGGAACACTCCTGTATGATTTGATTTTTTATTATAAAATTATTCATCTTTTATAATAGAAGGATTGTAAATATCAAAATATTATACAAACTGCTTTCCATACTCTGCTAAATATGTTTTGGCTTTTTCACAAGACATCCGATCTTTTCCTATAGCTTAGTCAAAATTGCCGAATCATCAAAACCAAATTTCTGTCCCATTTTAATAATCATTTGCGCCTTACTTTGTTTGACTACTCTCTGGTTCAAGTTCTATTACTGTTCCACCAATAATATTCACCATCCTTTCTTCATTTTTGTTTCCATTATTTATGTGTGTAATAATAGTATTTATAAATCTTTTAAGAACTATCACCACTTAGAGAGCAAGCCAATTTCCAACAGTCTTTCATTCAACCAAATAAATTTTTTTCATTCCAAACTCTATATATGGAAAGAATATATAATTATGCATCTATGAAATCCGTTTTTACTGTGATATAAATGTTGAATACATTTTATGTCTTTCTGCTATAATCCAGTTCATCTAAATGTACTATTATACATTTTTATTGTATTCGAGAATTTTGTATAATTGAAAACACGACCATAACATGCATTAAATCTTTTACAGTTGCTTCCATCTGAAGACAAAGTATTTTTATCAAACATTATGCATTTCCCTTCCACACCATTAATACTTTCATAAGCATTTCTCTCATTTCCTTTCCAGTTTTCACAACAAAGGCATATTTTGCACTCTGGTGGGACAGAAATTTCAGAACAGTTGTCTACACATTCCATGTCATTTTGTAAAATGTTACGTTCTAACTCTTTCGACCCTGTAATCGGTTGATTTCTATCAATTAACCCCAACAATCCCATTACAAATTTTTTATAATCGCTATCGTCCAACATCTTGACTGCATCAGTTAAACCAGTGTTCTTAATACCCTCTTTTAATACTTCCAAAGCCAGCTTTGAGTTATTCATACCATGCCCATATGCTAAACTACGAGAGTTTTCTATATCAAATAATACCTTATATAACTCTGTATTTGTAAGACTGATTGTTTTCTGATTTTTGTACTTAAGTCTTGTAATTGCAGCGCGATCCCTTTTCAAATAATCAGCTATAGTACTTTGATTTACATCATATGCTTTTATTATCAAATCAAAAAATTGTTCCCACGAAATCCCCATAGTATCTCCTTTTTAGACCAATCTTACTCCGGCGGTTTTAAGTCGAAGTAGTTCATAAAAAAATTGGATAAACACATTTATTTTGTAAAGTAATAATTATGATTTTTAATAGCCAAAATAAATTATTCGTTGTTGATTTGTTGCGTTTTGTTGCGTTAGCAACAAAACAGTTTTCAACAGCTTGGCAAATGTGTATTCTTTATGTGTGGCAGTTACAATAAATAATTTTCAAGTTACAGATTCAATATACTGGATTTGAACCGTATTTTCAAGAATTAAGTTTTATGTTTTGGAAATTAAAGTAACTCAAAGACTAATTATATACAAGGAGGAAACATTGAAAAAGAACAAGAAAAAACATAAGTACAATAAATGGATAGGTGATAATCACTATTCTGCTATGAATTGCAACCATCTATATTATCAAACAGAAACTAATTACTTAAACCAAGACTTGGATAATATTGCAAAACAAATGCAACTTAATACATGTGCATCTCCCGGATTCTATTTTGGCTATAAAACAGCGTACGGCTTGGGACAATATGTGGGTCTGAAGCAGGGTGAGGAAGGAAATATACTCATTGCAGGTGCAAACGGCAGTGGAAAAAGTTCAGGCATCGCTAAACCCACATTATATACATGGCAAGGATCAATATGTGTAACGGACATTAAGGGAGAATTATCTAAATTTTATATGAATTTATACCAACAGGGACTAGTCAAACGGCCATATATAATTTTTGACCCAACACAAATGGATAGTAAAGGGTATGATCCATTTTATTTATTAAAGCATGATGAAGATAATCTTGTCAGCAACATATGTGAAATTGTCGATGCCATAATTCCCATTCCACATGATATTAAAGAGCCTTTTTGGCTTGAAACCGAACAAAGTATATTCAAGGCAACTTTATTATACGGTTTCCAACTTGGATTTAGTTTTTATGATTCAATAAACAAAATTATATTATCACCAATAAATGACTTACTTAAAGATATTTCAGAATTGGGTGGTGAACTTGCAAATATGTATATTCGCAACACACATAGACTGAAACCGGAGACTTTAGCTGATATTGACAGAGGACTTCGCAATAAATTAATAGTTTTCTCTACTGATCCGTATATCAGCAATACTTTTCGGGTGGATGCAGATTATTTTACTTGGGATGATTTAGATGAAGCTAACATTTTTTTACGCATTCCAGCTGACAAGATTGACCAATGGGGCGGTGTCATAAACTTGATGTATACACAGCTCATCCGCCATTTGGAGCGTAGACCCGAGAAATATAGTCCTGATGGTAAAAATAATGTACAGACATTGTTGCTTATGGACGAATTTGCAAGGTTCGGCAAATTGAATATCATTACAGACGCAGTTTCAACCTTACGCAGCAAGAATGTCAATATATGCCTGTTCATCCAAAGTTTAGCTCAACTTGATAAACTTTATGGGGAATGTGACAGGCGGATTATTCTTGACAACTGCCAATATAAGACAATCTTGCAGGCTAATGATGCCGACACTCAGGAATATTTCAGCAGACTTATAGGAACACAAATTAATATACAACGAAGTAAAAGCGAAAATTTAGATGACTGTATGGATACTATCGGATACAGCAAGCAATCAACCGAAATTCGTGAACGGATAGTTTTCCCCCACGAACTCTCAACTTTAAATGACATTCTCTTGCTGAGTCCATATGGCTTTTGCCGTATAGATAAAATACAACTGCATAATACAATAAATCATCTACTATTTCATGATTCCAAAATATTTCCTGCAACTGCAACCATCATAACGCCATCATCTAATCAGGAACAATTCTCGCAAGATAGTGGAACGACAACAACTGACGCAAAAATTCCTATTATTCATGCCAAAGCTGTGATAATAGAAAATAAATAGTTATGCAATTTAGTTGATGTTTGTCGTGGGGCCTTACCCACAGAAACCATAAATACAAAAATGTCAAATGTATGACTATTAAACTGTAGAAAAACCAGAAAACACAAATATGAAAGGGGGATTTAACCTATGTTATTATTTGAAGAAAATTTACAGCAGTCAAAAAATCGGATTGCTTTACTTGAACAGCAAAGAAGGAACGAATTGAAAAAGGAACGAGATGCAAAAAAGAAAAAAGACCAACGCCGCAACTATATTATCGGCGAACTATTTACAAAATATTTTCCCGAAGTTTTGAGTCTTGAACCGGGAAACCAAGCCCAAAACACTGTGATTTTTGAACCTGTAGAAGCATTCCTATCGGCACTAGCTGAGATTAAAAATGCGGCAATCAATAATAATGCAACAATTACTAAAACCACAGATTATCCAAAGCCAAAATCCACCGATGTGTAAGTGGACATTCAGTAAAAACTGACAGCGCCTAAGCGCGGGAAGGAAAATTTTTATATGGCAAATTATCATTTGGAAATTCAAAATGTCAGTCGGGGAAAGGGAAGGTCTTTTCCAAGAGCTGCCAATTATATCACCGGAGAAAGGATACACGACAATTATAATGATACTACATATTATTGTCAAAGACAGGATGTTCTCTATCATGAAATTTTTCAGCCAAGCACAGCTCCACCAGAGTACCACAATCTACAAAAGCTCTGTGATGAAATTGATAAAGCCGAAAAACGATATGATGCACGTACAGCACGAGAATTTATAGGTTCCCTGCCAAACGAACTTCCTACTCATGAATTGATTCAAATTGTCAAAGTGTATGTTTCAAAAAATTTCGTGGAACATGGTCTGTGTGCAGTCGCAGCAATTCACGAAGGCAGGAATAAAACGGATCCGTCCAAAAACAATCCCCATGTACACATACTTGTATCAACGCGTACTGTCGGACCGGAAGGATTCAGCAAAAAGAAAGACCGGGAACACAACAACAAAAAATATATTGACATTTGGCGTGAAGATTGGGCTCAAGCCCAGAACCGGGCCTATGAACGAAACGGCCATGATATACGGGTTAGCCATGAAAGCCTTGAAGTACAAGGAAAATATGACCGCGAGCCAACCATACATATGAGCCGTATTGACTGGCAGAAGGAAAAACGCGGAGAACGTACAATTTCCGGTGACAGAAAACGTGCTATCAAAAAACGGAATGAAGAGCGTATTCGTGAACATCAGTTAAGACGAGATCGCAGTTTGGAGCTTGACCATTCTCGGTAAAATAATCATGATGCACAAAAGCTCAATGAACAAAACGTATGTTTCCCGAACATGATTATATATTCTCATACTAGGAGGTAATGAGTATTATGCAACGGGACATTTTAAAACTTGAACATTATACAAACAACAGCACAGACGAATTCAGAACAATTATCAAGAACCGTCATGGCAGGGTTCTGTATCTATCATTGGAAATCAATGGCACAGATTGCACCATAACAGACTGTTTTTATATTGACCGCAATCAGGGAAGAAACGGACCAAACCGTTATCTTTCAAAACCTATGAAATTACAGACATTCCAATTCCATATTGACAATCTGCTGCATGTAATTGAAACGCAGCTCGACAAGAAATTTTATAATATTGAATTTACCAAGAATGACAATGCAAGTCTTTCCCTTGAGCAGTACTTGCAGTCAAAATCAGAAAATTCGCATCATAAGTATCATTTTCTGATTATGATTGGAGACGGCGAAAGTTATAACGAACTGCCGGTACGCCTACGTACACGCTTAAAGAACACTCTCCATCGGGCACTATATATAGAACTGCTGTACTATAAAGAGGGAAAAGGCGTCATCAGTCAATGCTACTACTATGACCGGAAATACAAACGTCAAGATCTAAAGGTAACACCACCACTGTTGAAAAGCTGCTTCTTCCCTTACACCAAAGAAGGCATTTTAAATCTGTTCAATTATGAAATTTGTTGTAATTTCACTCATATGATAGTAACAGACGGAATCGACATAGATTCCAACACCGCCCCTCTCTGCGGGGCAATATAGGAGGTTATCGCATGGCTGATTTAACAAAAGAATATACTGACACCAAAGACATAAAACATACAGTCGAACATCTTATCCTATCAGCTGACAACAAAGCCAGCAAGGAACAAATACTCGAAGAACTGTTTCATGCACTGACAAGGTCACGTAAACATATTTCTACATAAGGAACAAATTACATTTTCAATATGCCGCGAAAGGAGGTGTGTCAAATGGCAATCATTCTCTATGCAAGAAAATCTATTGAACGTGAAAACAGCATCAGCTGTGAAACGCAGCTTGAATACTGCAAGTCAGCCATCAAGCCGGATGAAAAGGATGAAAAGGTCCTGACTTTTATAGATAATGGCTTTTCAGGTGCCAACATCAACCGTGACGGTTTTCAGCAGATGATGAAACTTGTCCGGCAAGATAAAGTCAGCAAAGTCATTGTTTACAAGCTTGATCGAATCAGTCGTTCGCTCTCCGACTTTGTAAATATTCTTCAGGAGTTCAAGACTCATAAAGTAGAGTTTGTATCCTCACAGGAGTCCTTTGACACATCTTCCCCTTATGGTGAAATGATTGTCAAAATCCTAATGATATTTGCCGAATTTGAACGGACATCTATTATTAACCGCATTACGCAGGCTTACGCTCACCGAAGCGAAATGGGATTTTATATGGGTGGCAGAAAACCTTATGGATTTGAACTTGTTCCGACAGTCATTCATAATATACAGACCAAAAAACTAAGTCCTATACCTTCCGAGATAGAACAAATACGATACATATATGAAATTTACGCACAGGAAAATGTTTCTTTACAACGTCTTCTGAATATCCTAGACGCTGAAAATAAAATGCCTTTGAACGAAAGCAACTGGTCCACAGCAAAACTTTCCACAATACTAAAAAATCCAATCTATGTTAAAGCAGATTCTGACATCTATGATTATTATGAGCGACATGGCGTTCAGATGATAAATGACGTGTCAATGTTTACCGGAGAATATGGGGCACAACTCTATGGGCATTCCAAGCATAAACCTGATAGCCCTGATTGGTCAGACATGAAACTGGTTCTCTTAACCCATAACGGCATTATAGACTCTGATATTTGGCTCAAATGCCAACGGAAACTTGAGAAAAACAAACAGATCACAAACAGCTACAGCAATCAAACCAGCTGGCTGTCAGGTAAAGTAATTTGTGAAAAATGCGGTCATACCATGACTACAATTAAGGGAAAGGTCAACAAGAACGGAGAAATGCGCCGCTATTTCAACTGTACTGGAAAAACTCACAAGAAAATCTGTACCGGAACAAAAGTGTCTATCTATGCCGAAGATTTGGAAAATATGGTCTATGACTGTATCAACGAAAAGCTGTCTGACCTAAAAGAAGCAAAACATGTAACAACAAAGGACCACTCTGCCGAGGTCAATGATCTGAAATTAAAAATCAAGGCGATTGAAAAATCAGAGAAACAGCTTATGGATACAATGCTCTCAGGCGGTTTTAATGAAGACCTGCTGTCACTTGCCAACCAAAAAGCTACACAGCTTAAGAAAGACCGGCTGGCTTTATATGGGCGCATAGACGAATTAAAAGATATGGATAATGAAACAGACGTTGTTGTCAATCTTGCCAAATCTTGGAAAACAGCCGATTACAACCGTAAAAAAGAAGTTGCTATGATTATGATTCACCAAATCATCATAAGCGAAGACGGAAGCACTAAAATTATCTGGAATATCTAAAACCATCAGGATACTCAAGCACATCCTGATGGTTTTATTATTTTTTTAATCTCTCTATTACACATTTATGCGGTTTATTTACATCATCCCTGTCATAACTTATACCAACGGTCAAAATGTCCCCGACATATCCTTCAAGCGCCTGTGTATATTGCCTGTCTTTAATCTGCTGTATTGCTGCATAGACGGTCTTGTCATATTTCAGTTCTATGACAAGCGCCGGTTTATTCGCAGAAGGCAACGGCAGAAATACAACGTCTGCAAAGCCGCGTCCCGTAGGCAGTTCCCTTATCAGCTTGTAATCTTTTCTTGCACTGTAATATGCAAGGCCAATCGCGCATCCAAGAGAGTTTTCATCGTTATATGTCAGGATAGACGCTACCTCTGTATGCGCCTGGTCAAGCGCCTTAGCAACGCTTTCGGCATCCCCTCTCAAAGTATCTTCGAGCAGCTTTTCCGATGCTTTTAAAATGCGCATGACTTTCGACCATCCGCTCACACTCATTGCATTTTCAAATTCTCCAATAATCTCCTTATTGGGAATAAACGCTTCTTTTGTCTCGGAATCATACCCCAGATATCCCAAATGGATCAGTAGCGTCAAAACATCGTCTTTTATCTCAAAATTACACATATCATTCCGGAAACTTAATGTGTTTACTTTAACCCGTTCACCGCCAAGCATCTGCACAATGTCCGACCGAAGCCCGTCAAAATCCATGTCTATATAGATTTTGAGCGCATCATATGTTTCAGTGGATGTCCAGTAATTTGATAAAACGCGACTCTTCATTGCCGCCACGACCGATCTCGGATTGTAAATATGTTGAAACTGCCGAAACTTGTACCCATCATACCAATTGCTGGTCTGTGCAAAGTCCATGTCGTACTTTTCACATAACGTTTTTACTTCCCGTTCTGTAAAACCGGTATATTCCTCAAGGCCAAACTGATCCGTCATAGAATATTCCCAAAACATATTCAATGCAGAATGCTGACCGTATTTTTTTACAGGCAGAATACCTGTCATATAGGCAAGTGCAACATAAGGCTGGTCTTTTAACAGATTCCTTAAGAAATCAAGGTATTGTTTCTGCAAGTCCTCCGACTCCTGCCGTTCACGCATCACGCAATCCCATTCATCAATCAAGAAAATAAACTGCCTGTCCGTTTCCGCAAAAATCTCCCGCAATGCAGCCGCCAATCCTATATTCTGTCTGTTTAAAATCTCATTATATTCTTTCCGAAGCTCCCGAAGCACCTCCTGTTCCAGATATTCCGTCACTTTTTCCGGCTCCGCTTCAATCAGAAATTGCTGCATATTCAGGAAAATCACATCATACTGATTCAAATGTTCCTGAAATGTTTCATCATTTTCTATTTTAAACCCTTTAAATAAATCCGCTGAATCACATCCCCGACTATAATAGGCAGCAAGCATTTTAAGAGCCATCGACTTTCCAAAACGTCTAGGTCTGCTGACACAGATAAACTGTTCCTCTGTATTGATCAATTTATTGGTACAAGCAATCAAGCCTGTCTTATCCACATATATTTCAGAACGAATTGATTTCCAAAAGCCTTTGTTTCCCGGATTGAGATAAATGCCCATAAGTCGCACCTCCTGTTCCTCTTCTACAGTATAACAATTATCTTAACTATATTCAATCATTCTTTCATGTCAAAATCTGCTCAAAATCTACTTAACTTTGTAAACTTCGTATCACCGAATCTCTGGAAATGCACAATCTCTCTCGCACGCAAGAATCTAATTGGTTCGCAAACCTCCGGATCCTTCACCAGACGAAGAATATTGTCATAAGTCGTGCGCGCCTTCTGCTCCGCCGCCATATCCTCCATCAAATCCGTGATCACATCACCTTTTGACTGAAATTCACATGCATTGAACGGGATACCGCCCGCCGCCTGCGGCCAAAGTGCAAGCGTATGATCAACATAATATTTGTCAAAGCCTGACTTTGCGATCTCTTCAGGCGAAAGATTTCTGGTAAGCTGATAAACAATCGCACCNATCATCTCAAAATGTGCAAGCTCCTCCGTACCGATATCCGTCAACACCCCTGCNACGGTATTATACGGCATNGTATATCGCTGCGAAAGATATCGCATGGATGCGCCAAGTTCCCCNTCAGGTCCACCATACTGGGAAATAATAACNTGTGCAATTTCNGGATTNGTCTGCGTAATTTTTACAGGAAACTGTAATCTTTTTTCATAATTCNACATTAGTTATANCCCCNTTCCCANGGCCAGTCTTGTGTNGCCCATTTCCACTCTCTGCAATCCATATCAAGAATACTGAGTACCAAAGGACCGTACTTTTCCGTGTATTCCTGAACCATTTTGGTTTTTGCCATATTGTAGTGCTTAAACGCTTCCATCGCCTGTTGGTCNTATGGGTGGGTGTCAAGATAAAGGTTCAACTCCTTGAGCACAAAATCAACTTTGTTGATTTCATACAAAAGCTGTCTTCNTTCCNTATCAGGAATCGGCATTACANNTTTTGTNGCCNGTATTCATNATTTCACCCTCCTTCCCGTAAACGGCTTGTTCAGTTCCGGAAAGATGGTNCCTNTCTGAAAGGCATCATCAAGGTTTTCGTACATGTTACAGTTTTTCTGCCANGGCACATACGCCATTGCCACAGGGAACTGCTCCATATANGGCATCTGAGGTTTCCATTCCTGCATAATGTCTACACTCCTCGATTTTTTATATTTAATANCATATTATGTCAAAATCGGNGATNGGTTCCCGNTTTNCAAAGCTGACAGAGCGCGNNAATNANAAACATAAAATAATAAAAANAGGAAAAAATANTGAAATAATGATTANAGAAAAAATGAATTTTGATAGAAATNAAAAACTGCCGGCCGGAGCGTGTTCCCGGGATTAACCATGTGAGACCGGACACCTCCGATACAGCAAAGCCATACTCCTCCCNGAACCGGCAGCTTGATGTTATTATAATNCCGACAATTTANAAATGCAAGGAAAATCAAAATGCGAATATTTTTCCCATATTCGGTAATAATCTACATCAAACGNCGNCACGCTCTGCGCGTCGCCTGATTGAATCAAAGGAACTCATATCCGTATGAGTCCGACTTGGAGGTATATTATGTATCAGACTTTTGAGGAAAATATGAACTACNTNAATAATATGCTGCANGTTAGCGAATGTTTTGATATCGTNAACCGCGAAATCACAATCGGCGGAAAAAATGCAGTCTTTTATTTTATAGACGGTTTTTGCAAAGATGAGATGATGCAAAANCTTTTGCAGTTTCTCATGGGACTAAAAAGTGAGGATATGCCNCAGNATGCGAAAGGNCTGAGCAAACTTNTGCCGCATGTGGANGTNGANCTTTCNAAAGATTTTAATGAAATTTCAAAAAATGTGCTCTGCGGTGTATTTGCAATCATNATAGAAGGCTTTGACGANTGTATTTTAATTGATTCGCGCACNTANCCCGCCCGCGGTGTATCTGAACCCGAAAAGGANAAGGTTTTGAGAGGATCNAAGGATGGTTTTGTGGAAACCATTGTATTTAACACAGCNCTGATACGGCGCCGTATCAGAAGNACNGACNTGAGAGTGGAAATGCTCAGNGCCGGAAAGGCATCCAAAACAGANATNGCCATCTGNTATATGGACAGNCGCGTTGACAANGAATTTCTNAAAAAAATACGTGACCGCATCAANGACATTAAGGTCGATGCGCTCACCTTAAATCAGGAAAGCCTTGCAGAATGCCTTTATACCTCGAAATGGTATAATCCTTTTCCAAAATTCAAATATACGGAGCGCCCTGACGCTGCCGCCGCGCAAGTGCTTGAAGGAAGTATCATCATTCTAGTCGACAACTCTCCCTCTGCGATGATTCTTCCNATCAGTGTCCTCGACATGGTGCAGGAAGCGGACGATTTCTATTTTCCGCCTGTTACNGGNTCCTATTTAAGGCTTTCNCGNTTTATCATTTTGCTNCTGACCTACTTTGTCACGCCTGTCTTTTTGCTGTTAATGCAAAATCCNGAGTGGATTCCNCCCGGGTTTGAATTTATTNTTGTGAAAGAAGATATCAATGTACCGCTGATCTGGCAGTTTTTGATTTTGGAACTTGCCATTGACGGTCTNCGCCTTGCCGCAGTNAANACNCCNAACATGCTTTCGACTCCTTTGAGCGTCATGGCNGCTTTGATNCTTGGAGAATTTTCCGTAAAAAGCGGNTGGTTTAACTCCGAAGTCATGNTNTATATGGCATTNGTTGCAATTTCAAACTACACACATCCAAGNTATGAACTNGGNTATGCAATTAAGTTTTTCAGAATNTTCAATCTGATACTGACTGCCCTTTTCCAGTTCTGGGGATTTCTTGCAGGNACAATACTGTTTTTNGTCGCNATTGTATCAAACAAGATGGTATCCGGTCAGAGCTACCTCTACCCGCTAATTCCGTTTAGCTGGAAGAAACTCAGCCACGCACTGTTTCGATACAGATTGCCAAAGTCACAGGAATAAATAGCGTCGCTCGGCAGCGACGCATTCAAAGAATAGGGTATGAAATCAAAGGATTTCATACCCTATTCTTCTTAACTATCACCATATTATCGCTTTTTTGCATTAATTTTTTCCTGTGGAACCAAATCCGCCGCGGTTTGGTCCGGTCAGTTCACTAACTTCCTCAAACTCAATGTTCGGCTGTTGTTCCATAATGCGAAACTGGCAAATGCGGTCATTTAAATGAATTTCGGTGTCTCTCATAGCATACATGGGAACGAACCATGCATCATCGTTTCCGCAATATCCGCCCTCGCCTGTTTCTCTATCAGGACCGTCTATCACGCCCTGATGGTTCACTTGTATCAGTCCGAAATTTTTAAAGGTAGAACTTCTTGGAACAACGTGTGCCTCGTAGCCTCTTGGCAACTCCACAGCGATTCCAAGCGGTATCAGCTTAAAATCGCCTTTCTTCATCACAACATCCTCAGCAGCTCGAAGGTCAATCCAATTTCCCTTCGATATTTTTTCAAGCTTCTGTACCTTATCCGTAAAATACTTTATCTTAATTTTCACTTTGCGCTCCTTTTTACTCTACAAGAAATTACGACAGTGCATACTCTATGCTTTCCTTATAGAACAGCTTCCACTCGCATTAAATGGAATAATATTTTTCTCTCCCACTGCACCGGTTGTTTCCCGTCCCATAGGAATATCATCATAATTTCCACAGTGAAGCACAGGTATCGACGGATCGTCCGCTGCAAGTGTTGCCTGTACATCGATAACACGCTGATTTTGGCTTCCCTTCCACATTAGCGTCGTATCCTTCTTGTCCTGCTGGAATTCTCCATCAACAAGCACATCTATATATTTGATCAACGAATAATGTATCACATCTTCCCACACATCACCTGTGTAAAGCCAAATCGTCTTGTTAGGGTATTTTTCCTTGATTTCCATCGCAAGCTGCTTAATACCGCTGCGATTTGCACAGTGGAGCGGATCTCCACCCGAAAACGTAATTCCGGAGATATAGGATTTGTCAAGCTGCTCAAAAATCTCATTTTTCGCGTTCTCGTCAAACGCAAGCCCACCGTTCGGATCCCACGTCACAGGATTTTGGCACCCTTCGCAACAATGCTCACAACCAGCCACCCATAAAACAACCCGCAAACCATCTCCGTTTAACATGTCATCTTTTGTAATATTGTGATACCTCATGATATTAACCCCTTATATTTTCAGATTATTATATAAAATATTGCGCCTAACTTCCACTAAGTTAGGGAGAATGTGCTGTATTTTAATACAGTACATTCTCTGAATGCGTCGCTGCCGAGCGACGCTATTTTTACATACTTTTTCTTTCTGCAATTTCTGCCATCTTAGCATCATTCAACCGTGTATCGCCATGTACACGCGAATAGGACAGATAACCATTCATACGTTCAATCTTCGTTAAATTTTTACTTCCGCAGTTCGGGCAAACGTCCATCTCAAGCTCCTGATGTCCACAGTCATCACAATAAGCAAGAGATAAATTGACGCCCTCATAAAATCCCATATCCATTGCACGCCGTACAAGCGTCTTGATTGCCGCAATATTATAATCAATCGGATATTTCACATACTGTATTTTTCCGCCGTTTGAAAGCTCCCAGAAACGATACTCCAAGTTTTGCTTTTCAATCGGTGTAATATCCTCGGTTACATGACAGTGAAAGCTGTTGCTGACATACTCTCTGTCGGAAACACCCTCAACAATGCCATACTTTGTCCGAAACTGCGTCACTTGAAGACCACAGAGGTTTTCCGCCGGCGTCCCGTAAATCGCATAGAGATTACCATCCTCTTCCTTAAAACGGTTGACTTCCTTATTAATATATTCCAAAACCTCTAACGCAAAGTCACCGTCCTCAACAAGCGATTTTCCGTTGTAAAGCATCTGAAGCTCATTAAACGCTGTGATGCCAAACGATGCCGTAGCAGACTTTAACAGCGGTTTAATCTTATCGGAAAGCTTTAAATGACCGCCCAAGAAACCACCCTCACAGTATGCAAGCGGATTGGTTGATGCACGCATATTTCCAAGATATGCATACGTTCTAATATGAAGTTGTCTGATTAAATTCAGATAATAGTCAAGTACTTCGTAAAAATCTCTGCTCTCCTGTCTTGCCTTTGCAAGAATCATCGGCAAATGCAACGATACGGCACCAACATTAAACCGTCCGACAAAAACCGGTACATCGTTTTCATCTGCCGGATGCATACCGCCCCGCTCATACCACGGAGAAAGGAACGCCCGACAGCCCATCGGCGATATCACCTTTTTGTACTGCTTATACATGCTTGCAATATATCCTTTTCCCGTAAGACTCAACCAATCGGGATACATTGTCTTTGCGGAACACTGTACGCCCGCCTCAAACACGTCCTCGAGCTCCTTGCCCGGACCGTGTAATTCTTCATCATATAAAAAGACAATTTTGGGGAACAGCACAGGTTTTTTGCACTCTTTCTTTCCCTGTCCTTTTCGTCTGACATTGAGCATCTGAATCGTTGCCATTTTTGCAAAACGCTCTCTGCCAATGCCTGCCGTCACCGTGATAAACGGATAATCCCCACGGCTGCTTGCCACCGTATTAAACTTGTACTCCCAACCTTGGAAGCCTTGTTCAAACTCACGTTCCACATCCGCCCATGCCACTTCTTCCGCCTTTTCTGGGGCAATACCAAGATCCATATATTTCTTAATTGCTGTCGCATACGTCTTTTCCGCATAGGGGGCAAGGATTTTGTCGACTTCCGGTACCGTAAATCCGCCATACTGCTGACTTGCTGCACTCAATACAATGTCACCGATTACATCAAAGGCAACATCAAGCGATTTCGGTTCGTTATACCAGATATTTCCCATTTCAAATCCGCCCGAAAGCACGCTCTGCACGTCAAACAGACAACAGTTCATCGTATCGCGTCTTGCCGACATATCATGGACATAAATATAACCGTCGCGGCACGCCTGAATCTCCTCTGTCGTCATAAAAAACTTCTGATACAATTCTTTATTAAACTGGTTAAAAATCAGACTTCGCTTTGTCGAAACAAGTGCCGAATCCGTATTGGCATTTTCCTTGTCACCGACATACATAATGGACTGGCTCTTTTTATACACATCGTCCATCATGCGCACAAAGTCTTGTTTATAGTTTCGATAATCGCGATAACTCTTTGCAACTACAGGCTTTACTTCCTCAAGGGCACTCTCCACAATATTGTGCATCACAGGGATTGGTACCTCGCTGCTTCCCATCTCGTCCACCTTGTTGATCACATAGTCGCATATATGACGCTTGTCATCATCAGTAAATTTTGTCAACGCACGATAGGCAGATTTCCCAACTGCCGTAATCACCTTCTGCACATTAAAAAGCTCTTTACTCCCGTCCTTCTTAATGACATAAACCTTGTTCTTCGGTTTAAAAAGCATACTGTAGTTGATTTCTTCGCTCATCTTTACCCTAACCCCCATCTTTGACTTATCTGCCAATTTATGACTTAACATAAATCTGTATTCTCATCTGTTTTATCTAAAATACAATATTTTCAGAATATTCTCACAGTTACCATAATTATATTAAATTATGGATATATTGTGTAGTTTGCTCATTCTGCACGCAATATATAGCGTATGTCTACTAGTATAAGAGAATTTACATAATATGTCAATTCGTGATATTGACGGTAATCCATAAAATTATTTATGTAAATTTGCTATTGACTTATTTCTGATTGCTTCCATACCGCGTATTTTCCTATAATCGAGTAAGGAATTGTCATTCTCTTCTGCTCGCGTACTGTTAATACGCTTATAGTGAAATATTTCTTCTGTAGGCGTGCTCATAATAAAAACGCAAGCTGTTACACTTGCGTTTTCAAAATATTCGTTGTTAGTTCAATTATGATCAGATAAGTTAATCCTCCACTTTCTCCGATTTCGTCTTTGGTTTCCAACACTTAACGCCAATAAATCCGCCAACTCCTGCTACCACAACAATTACTGCAAACGTTAAAAGATACGATAATAACATTCTTATAAATTCTATTAAATTTGCCATAAGCTTCTACCTCTCAATCTGCTGACAGCCATTTTGTGAACAAAATGACCAACGCATTTATATTTTTCTAAATTGTATAGTAGTATCATACCACTGCATCTGTCATTTCGTCAAGCGAATAAACAAACTTGACTCAAATACAAAATGCAGCATAAAGCGGAACCGTCTTTTTTCCGTCCTCAAAACCAAAATTTTTTGCCGATAATTTTATCGCATAATCAGGCTTATATGTCTCCATATATACTCTTAGGCTCTTTGCTCTTGTATTATCTGCGGATTTGACTTCAATCGGTATCAATTTCCCGTCGCGTTGAATAACAAAATCAATCTCGGCTCCGCGTTCAGACTCCCAATAATATGTGTGATATCCGTTTATGGTGAGCTGTACATTCACATAATTCTCAGCCATACCACCCTTAAAATCATTGATTTCCTCAACCATATAAAGAATGTCATCTGCCGCTAAATCCTTTTTGGCAAGCAAAAGCCCCAAATCCGATACATAAATCTTAAACGCGTCGATATCACGATAATTTTCAAGAGGCTTTTTGATTTGTTCCACCAATGCTTCCTCCCCCATTGCAAGCATAAATTCCTCCATATCCATCAGATATAATGTTTTCATATCTACCTTGCCGACCGGAAAAGAAAATTTTGTTCTGTTTACTGCTACTCCAAGTAGGCTGCCCGCCACAATGATGTGATATACAGACAAAACACGGGAAGCCCTGATTTTACTGGCTTCCCGTTGATTTTGGTGTAAAACTTGAGATTATACCACTGTATACACCATATCGTCAAGGGATTAATTCACTTCTCAAAAAAACGCTTATTTTGTTAAATAATGTATTGATTTCGAATTTGACAGCGTCATTCTTGATTGGTTGCTGCGCAATCTTAAATTTGATCGTCTTTGTACCGCTGTATTCCTCGCCTATGCCGGCAATCACCGCTGTCGCATTTCCCTTTTTGACATTATTGGTGCAGGACACAATCTCATAGTCTTTTCCTCTTGTAAGGTTTTTCGTTTGCCCGTCTGCCTTGATCGTCGCGCTTTCAAAAATGTCCACATAGCCGTCCGCCGCATTTCCTAATGTAACTGGACTTCCCGTGTAAGTCATCGAAAAGCCCTTCTTGATCTTGAATTTCGCCTTGGAAATGTCCGTGCTGACCTTGACTGCGATCCGCTCCGTTTCTTTACTGCCTTCAAGATTAAGGTTGCCACCGTCCACTGCTTCCGCCGCTATGTAAATTGTCGCGCCCTTCTCAAGCACGGTGTCTTCCGCCAGCGGCGCTGCTGTATCGGTGTTGTCTTTGTAAACTTTAATCTGATACTGCTTTGGCTTCAGCACACTTCCATCCGTTTCGTGGACGACCGCCGCCTTGATTTTTTTCACCGTAAGCTTGTCATAAGCGGCAGCGCCCGCCACTTTGAAATCAGTCATCGACGCTTTGACAATCGTAAACTTCGCCGTCGCTTTTCCGGCGTATCCTCCCTTTCCGGTTATGGTGACCGTACCTGCCGCTTTTCCGGCTTTTTTATTGCCTGAATATTTCACAATATAATCTTTTCCGTAGGTCAATACATGCTCCTCTTTGCCATCCGTGTACATGACGGACAAGTTTCCGGGAACTGCGCCCTGCGGCGTATAAACGGCGGACAGTTCCGATTTTCCCAACTGTTCAATTTTCGTATTGTTGTTATCCAGTTTTACCGCCGCAATCTTAAATTTCGTTTTGACAAGCGTTGTCTTATCTTTTTCCTTTGCGCCGGTCACAAGAATTGTCGCGTTTCCTTTGTTTACATTGTTAGATACCGATATGTAGACGTTCATTGCCTTATCGTTTTCTGTTCTCTCATACGCATTTTTCAAAGCATTATATTGATACTCATATACTTCCGTATCAACGCCCTTGCCTTTTGTGAGCGTAATATTCGGATAATGCGCTTTTCCATTGTAAATGACGCTCTTATCCGTTGTAAGCTTCGCGCCTTTTACGGAGATCAGATTACCGCTTTCAAGCTTATTTTCTGAAGTCTCCTCCGGCTTTATAATCGCAAATGTTCCGCTCGCTTCGCTGCCCTTTATGGAAGCGTAGTTTCCCTTTCCTTTCACGATAACGGTCGCCCTGCCCGGCTCCTTATTGTTCTTATATTTAACCGTATAGTCAACGCCCGGCGTTAAGACCGTCCCGCCTGCGATATCATAATTGACGACATTGAATGCGGGCATGATCTTATCGCCTGTGTATACATAAGATGCCTTTAAGCCCTCGATGTAAATGCCGCTCCTGCCACTTTCGTCCGTGCCGCTGCTTTCTTCTGCTCCACTGCTTTCCTCTGCGCCGCTGCTCTCGTCTGTTTCACTGCTTTCGTCAATTTCGCTGCTCTCATCCGTTTCACTGCTTTCGCCAATTTCGCTGCTCTCATCCGTTTCACTGCTTTTGTCAATTTCGCTGCTCTCATCCGTTTTACTGCTTTCGTCTGTTTCGCTGCTCTCATCCGTTTCACTGCTTTCGTTCATTTGAACTGTAATCGTTATAACAGCCGTCAGGGCGCTCCCGCTGGAAGGAACATAGGTCACGGTCAGATTCTTTTCACCGGCGGTGGTCATATCAATATCCCCGGCATTTGTGCTGTATTCTCCTCTTTCCAGTTTTTTAGTTGTTCCGTCCGCCGCGTAATATGTCACGGAAATGTCATCCGTATCTAACGTATCCCCGATAAAATAAACGGTTTTTGTCTTTGCCACGGTAATTTTCACAGTCGGCTTTTCACCTTTGTATATCAGAATAGAATCCGCCCGTCCCTTGGGAAGCGCCGCATATTTATTTCCCTGCATATCCAACCATGTTCCACTCAAGGAAACATTGCATCCTACATTCTTTGGCGTATTAATCCGTGAAAGCGCAGCGCAATTAGTAAACATATTAAACATATTCGTCACACTGCCTGTATTAAAACTGCTTAAGTCCAAGCTTATTAGACCGTTGCAGTTGTAAAACATATAGCCCATGGTCGTCACGTTACTCGTATCCCAACCGCTTAAATCTAAGTTTGTCAGGCTGCTGCACCCATAAAACATATGGTCCATCATTTCCACATTACCCGTATCCCAACCGCTTAAATCTAAGCTTGTCAGGCTACTACAGCCATAAAACATACCGTCCATTCTTTTCACATTAACCGTATTCCAACCACCTAAGTTTAGATTTGTCAGCTTACTACAGTTTCTAAACATATCAAACATACTATCCACGTTATGCATTTTAAAGTCGCTTAAGTCTAAACTTGTCAAACTACTACAGCCGCCGAACATACAGTCCATA
>JAAVAF010000064.1 GCA_014804225.1 Lachnospiraceae bacterium | reverse complement strand
TTTGAATTTGTCGGGAGAGAGTTTGAGATTAACTATTGCTTTGATGCACGGACAGCAGAGGCAGGGAGTACGATAAGAGGCGAGTTCGATATCATAAGCAACTGCAAGGAATATACCATTCCGTATAAGATATCGGTTCAAAAGCCGCAGCTCGAGAGCTCGATTGGAACTGTGAAAAACATGTTTCATTTTACCAATCTCGCACAGACCAATTGGAGTGAGGCAGTAGAGCTTTTTTATTCCCCTGATTTTGCCTCTCTGTTTCATAAAAGTGACAGAAACGCATGGCTTTCCTACCTTGGTTTTTCAAAAGATCACGGAAACGAGCAGAATGTTGAAGAGTTTTTGATTGAAATTAGTAAAAAGACGCCGATTATATACACATTTGATATTGAAGGTTTTTTGCTGGAGGACGTTCAGGACAGTACGCAAAGAGAGGTCGCAGTTACAAGAAGCGGATGGGGCTACAGCTTTTTAACAATCAGCGTAAAGGGTGAGTTTTTAAGCGTTGATAAGGAGATACTGGAGAGCTCTGATTTTGAAAATAACACATGTAATCTTACGATATACATTGATGCCACAAAACTTCATAATGGCATGAACAGTGGCAGTATTCTGTTAAGTGATGCATGTAATGAATATACGATTCCCGTTGATATTTTGATGGAGGACGAGCCGGAAAAAAGAAATCGTTCGAGAAAAGAAAAACGGGCGTTATGCAATATGGTAACAGCGTATGTGGACATGCTGTTCGAGAAAAAGACGAAGAATGAATGGCTTGCTGCGTTTGAGGAGAGCGTGGATTGCTTTGACGAGATTAATGAAGATGAACTTTTGTTTATGTTGTATCATACACATTTGCTGTTTGCAAAGGAACGCTTAAATGAGGCGAAATGGTATCTTGACAATATCGAAAAACGGCTTGCAGCGGAGTCGGTATCGGTTGAAATAAGGTCATACTACCGTTATCTTACGACGCTTTTAGACGAGGACGATGCATATGCAGAGCAGGTGTGTGCGGAGATTGAAACTGCGTATCTGGATAATCCCCCAAAATGGCAGCTTGGTTGGCTGCTTCTGCAGTTAAAGGACACATTTTTAATGGATTCGCAGCTGCGGTGGAAATTTTTGGAGGAGATGTACGAGCGGGGATGTATGAGTCCGTTAATGCTATGCGAGGCAGTGCTTATTTTACAGGAAAATCCGGCATTTTTGATAAAGCTTGGTGACTTTGAGGAGAAGGTGCTATGGTTTGGTGCAAAGAACAGGCAGCTGATGCCGGACTTAATCGAGCAGCTTCAATATCTTGAAACAAGAAAGGAAGAATTTTCGCAGCTTCTTTTAAGGACGCTCTATGAGGTCTATTATACATATAAGTCGCCGCAGACGATTGCTTCGATTTGTCATATGCTGATATTGGGCGATAAGCGGAGTACGGATTATTATTGTTGGTATGCACTTGGTGTCGAGCATGCAGTGCGTGTGACAAAGCTGTATGAGTATTACATGATGTCGCTGGAGCTTGATAAATATGGAGATATCAAGGAAAAAACATTGGAAATACCAAAGATGGTGCTGATGTATTTTGCCTATCAGAGCACACTTGATTACGAGCTCAATGCATTTTTGTACGCATATATTATCAAAAACAGGGAAAAATATCCCGACTTGGAGCCAAGTTACCGAATCGCGATTGAGCGATTTGTGCTTGAACAGGTGAAAGCGGGACATATCAATGAAAATCTCGCATATTTGTACAAAAAAGTATTTTCGGAGTACATGATCACGGAGGAAACAGCTTATGCGTTTGCGCCGCTTTTGTTTATGCACCGTATTTATGTGGACAATCCAAAGGTAAAGTATGCAGTCGTTATTCAGGAAAAGGTAAATGGAGAGAGCATTTATCCCGTTGCAGACAACCTTTGTATGATATCAATCTTTGGTAGTGAGTATAAACTTTTTCTACAGGACGAAAACGGAAATCGTTTTACAAAGAGTATTGCTTATGAGAACAAGCAGCTTATGGAGTCATCAAGACAGATTTCCTATATCAGTGACTACATGCAGGGAAGGCTTCGATTTGACATTTACTTGTGTGAGCTGGAAAAAAATCATGTTACAATTACACAGGAGAATGTGAAACGGTTTAAGAACCTTGCGGAATCCGAGTTGGTTGTGGAGAGTTTTAAGAAAGAAATCCGCACGAAGCTTTTGCGCTTTTATTATGACAATGATATGATCGGTGAACTTGACACGTTTCTTGAGGATATCGAGGCAAATGAGATGGAGTCAGGAGAGCGGGCGGAATTTATTCGTTACATGGTTTCGAGAGGAATGTTTGAGAAGGCGTATTATTGGATTAAGGCGTACGGTGTGTCAGGTGTTGAGCCAAAAGCTGTGGCGCGGCTGATCAGTAAACGCATTATAAGTCGTGCATATGAATATGATGAGTTTCTTGTGAATGTGGCATACTATATATACAAAAATATGAAGTACGATGAAAATATCCTCCGTTATCTTGTGCGCAACTATGAGGGCAGGGTAACGAATTTGAAAAAGCTTTGGAAATCGGCGCGTGAGTTGGAACTGGACACGGGCAGTATCATGTATAAAATTTTAAAGCAGATAAAGTATACAGGCGTTTCGCTTGCGGAGCGGGATGAAATCCTGTTAGAATATGCGGACTATCCAAACCATGATATTGCACTTGTGAACGAGCTTTTGATTGATACGGCATATGAATATTTTGTGTCGGAGGCGATTGTCAGTCCGGCGATATTTGACAGACTGTATCAGGAATTTGGGGAGGGGCTTGCGGCGACAAAGGTGTGTAAGCTTGCGTTGTTGAAATTCTGGTCTGAAAATCCTGAAAAGTTAGATAAAATAGCACCTGATATTGTACGGAATATGGTGCGGGAGCTTTTGCGGGAGGATATTTATTTTCCGTTTTATAAGGGGCTGATTGCATATGTTCCGGAGCTTCATTATATTAAAAACAGTGTATTCGTAGAATATAGAACATTTCCCGGAAATCCTGTGTATATCCACTATGCGTTTGGTACGGATTATGACAATGACTTTAGCAAAGGTGAAGTAGACGAGGACAGTTTTTTGGATTACGAACACTATGAAGTAGAGGAAATGCGTGAAATGTTTGAGGGAATTCATGTGAGCATGTTTCGGATATTTCATGGGGAAGCAGTGCAGTATTATATTACGGAGCAGTATTTTGAGAATGGGGAAAGCATTCAGGAGCAAATTACGCAGAGTGATACGCTTTATGATGACGGAAAGGCAGACGCGAGTGCGTCAGATCGTTTTGGCATTTTAAATGATATGCTTGTGAGCATTGGAATGCAGGATGAGGCAACGGCTTCTGGTATTTTGGAGGAATATCTGTATCAGGACTTCTGTTCCAGAGAGCTTTTTCGGGTTTTATAAGGTGAAATAATGGGAGATGTTTGAGAACATGTTGAAAAAGAGCGGAGTCGTGGTGGGCTTTGATTTGGGAAATGACTATTCGCAGATTAGCTATTGCAGAGCGGACCAGAGTATGCCCGACACAATGAGCCTTGTGATGGGCGAAGAACAGTACAATATTCCTACGGTTTTGTGCAAAATGCAAGGAAAAGATGAGAATAGTGCATGGTGTGCCGGAAATGAGGCGTTAAAGGGCGCATCGGAGAAAAACGGGACACTTGTGGAAAACTTGGTGCTTTTGGCAAAAAATAATGTATTGTTAAAAGTTTACGAGGAGGAGTTCACTGCCGATACTTTGCTGATGATATTTATCAAAAAAACACTTGCTATTTTAACGATGTATGTAAGGCTTGAGGATATTGAAGCAATTGCTTTTACGATGCATGACATGGACGCTATGCTTATGGAAACAATTAGAAAGGCAGTGCAGAGATTAGATATGAAGCATGTGAAGCTGTACTTTCTGAGTCATGAGGACTGTTTTTTTCAATATATCATTCACCAGCCAAATGAAATGTGGGTTCATGACGTGCTTTTATATGATTATCGTGCGGATGGCATGAAAAGCTATCTCTTGCAGATGAACAGGAAAACGAATCCGGTAGCATGTTTTATCGAGTCGGAAACATTTTCGCAGATGAAACCTGATAATATGATGCAAACAGAAGGAGCACAGTTGCCACAGCTTGATGCCGCGCTTTTGGAAATTGCAAAATTACAATGTGAGACACGTAACATAACATCTGTATTTTTATTGGGCGATTTCTTTTCAAAGGAGTGGTGCAAAGAATCATTGCGCTATCTATGTCATGAAAGGCGTGTATTTCAAGGCAATAATCTTTTTAGCAAAGGTGCCTGTTACGGTGCGAGAGAAAAGGTTTATACATCGACGCTTTCGACAGCCTACGTATATCTTTCGGACGATAAGCTGCGCGCCAATATCGGAATGACTTGCGACAGGGGACGGGAGGAGATCTATTTCCCGATATTAGATGCGGGGACAAACTGGTATGACGCAAAACGGGAGTTTGATGTGATGCTTGCAAAAAATAACACCATCACTTTAAATATTGCACCTGTTGACGGCGGAAAAGCAAGGCTTGCAAAAATATCCTTGGAAGGGTTAAAGGTGCGTGGAAATAAGACAAACAGAGTAGGGCTTCGCTTTTTTATGGAGGACGCACAGTCTGTTCAGATCGAAATCACAGACAAGGGCTTTGGCGAGTTCTTTCCGTCTACAGGCAGAATGTGGAGAGAATGTCTGCCGTTGGAGGTTATAAGTTGATGAATAACGTATGTTTATGCGTTGGAAAATATGCGCAGAATCCTTTTTATGTAAAGTTTTTGGACATTTCACTGTATTCCATGGAAGAATTGTGTTATTATTTCTTGGAAAGAGTGCACATGCTTGATGATGCGGTCGTGTCGGCAGACTTGGTGAGATGGATTCGAATCGAATGCGGACTCGGTGAGCTTGCGGATGAGCTTGAGGTTTATGTGAGAAAGCATATGTCGGTTGCGGCTTTTGTGACGACAATCCTTGAAAAAACAGGAATGTATGATGCAAATACGGTAAAGCGAGTAGAGCATATCTTAAAGGAACAGTCGTCGCTTACCATGGCGCAGCGATATAAAAAGCGTGCGGAGTATCTTTACCAACAGGGACGCTTCAGACAGGCGTTATCTATTTATTCGGAGCTTGCAGAACATATTCCTGTGGCGGATACAGCGGAGCGGGCATTGATATACTATAACATGGCGTCTATCTATGCGATGGATTTTGCGTATGAGGAGGCTGCGGGATTTTACTATCAGTCCTATCTGATTCAGCCGGACGCTGAGACGAGAGTGGCTTACATACTTGCAAAAAAAATGGCGCTTTCCGATTATGCTTTCGGAAGCTTCCAAAGGGAGAAGCCTGAGTGGGAACAGGATTTTTTGCGGGCAGATGCGCTTTTCCTTGCAGCACAGGAAAAGTGGGAGCATTCAAAGGAGAAGGCGCTTGCGATAGAGCTTTCGGAATTGAAATCATCGGTGCAAAGAGAAAGCTATCATAAACGTATGGGAGAACTTCTTGAGCAGCTCAAAAAGGATTATCGGCGTCAGACGAAGGACTAAAATCGTTTGACGACATGCGTGGAAATGAGGATTGAAATGGGATTATTAGGAAAAATAAAGAATTTCTTTTCGGGGGATTATGGTGCTTACGAAGAGGGATATGACGAAAATTGGGAAGATACAAGTTTAAACCGCGACAATGTTGATATGCATGACAGGCAGCAGCGGGAGGAGTATGTAAAAGCGTGTCTGGAGCAAATGTCGGAGGCCTCGGAAGAACTTGACACGTTAGGTGGGGAGTATAATTTAGTGACTTCTTATCTTACGGACATGGAGGAGATTGAGGCGCTTTCGCCGGAGGTGAAAGAGAAGCTCAAAGGATATGCTAAAAAACTGGCAGAGCTTGAGAATGACAAGGAGCGGCTTGAGGAGAGAAAAGGCATTATGCCGGAGGCAGAGTTTAACCATATGGAGCGCATCGAGCAGTATATGCCGGACGGATACAAAAAATTAAAAGAGGCGGAAGAGTATCAGGTAGCGGTCAAAAAGGATATGGGCCGATTAGAAGGAGAACGTCATGCCTATTATTTCAGACGCAATGAGTTGATAAATGCGCAGAAAAACATGAAAGGCATCACCGCAATCTGTGTCGGTTCCATGATCGTTTTAATTTGTATTTTGGCGGTAATCAGCCAGATGCTGCAGCTTGATGTGACAATCGGATATGCGATTGCAATTGTTATTGTAGCAGTAGCGCTTACGTTTGTTTATCTTAAATTCCATGAATCGCAGCGCGAGCTTGTAAAAGTGGATAAATCAATCAATAAACTTGTACTTTTACAGAATAATGCTAAGATACATTATGTAAACAACACGAATCTTTTGGAATACCTTTATGTGAAATATGATGTCAACAGCTCAACAGAGCTGAAAAGGCTTTGGGACAAGTATATTGAGGAAGTAAACCGGCGTGAGGAGGAACGGCAGATGGAGTTGGATCTGGATGAAAACCAGACAGCACTGATCAGTCTCCTTCGGCGTTGTAAAATACAGGATCCGTCGATATGGCTTCGTCAGGCGCAGGCGCTCATTGACAGCAAGGAGATGGTCGAAATCCGTCATAACCTGATTATCAGGCGCCAAAAGTTAAGAAAACAGATGGAATACAATGCAAAAGTGGCGCAGGAGGCGCAAGGCGAGGTACAGGATATCGTCGAAAATTATCCGGAATATGCGGAAAAAATCCTGGATTTAGTGTCGGATTATGAAAAAGCACTTGCATAAAAAGAAAAGACTCGGTATGATACAGTTGTGGTTGTTTTGCACTTGTGCGTATAAGCATACAAAATGACCGCAACTTTTATTGTATTATTGTAAAGATGAAAAGGAGCATAGTATAAAATGAAGGAATTTACACCAATTAAAGAGGGTAAGGTACGTGAGGTTTATGACAATGGAGACAGCCTGATTATCGTGGCGACGGACAGAATATCGGCTTTTGATGTGATTTTGAAGAACAAAATTGCAAAAAAAGGTTCCATCCTCACACAGATGTCGAAATTTTGGTTTGATTTTACGAAGGATGTTGTGCCAAACCATATGCTTTCTGTGGATGTAAAGGATATGCCTGAATTTTTCCAAAACGAACGGTTTGACGGAAACAGCATGATGTGCAGAAAGCTTGAGATGCTCCCAATCGAATGTATTGTGCGTGGTTATATCACAGGAAGCGGCTGGGCAAGTTATCAGGAAAATGGTACGGTTTGCGGAATCAAGCTTCCAGAGGGATTAAAGGAATCCGAGAAGCTGCCGGAGGCAATCTATACGCCTAGCACAAAAGCAGAAATCGGTTTACATGATGAGAATATTTCGTTTGAGAGAAGTATTGAAGTGCTTGAAGCAAAATTCCCCGGACATGGTGCAGAGTATGCCACAAAGATTAAAGATGCAACTCTTGCGCTTTATAAGAAATGTGCAGATTACGCATACAGTAAGGGAATTATTATCGCGGATACCAAGTTTGAGTTTGGTCTTGATGAGAACGGAAATATTGTACTCGGCGATGAAATGCTGACACCGGATAGCTCGCGTTTCTGGCCGTTAGAGGGTTACGAAGCGGGAAAAGGACAGCCTTCTTTTGACAAGCAGTTTGTAAGAGATTGGTTAAAGGCAAACCCGGACAGCGATTATCTGCTGCCTGAGGAAGTTGTGACAAAGACGGTTGACAAGTATAAGGAGGCATTTGCGCTTCTTACTGGGAAAGAGTTCGAGTAATCGGGAACATAAATAACATGCGCTATGAATAAAAAGGAGTAAGAAATATGAGCACAGACAGATATACAAGTCCTCTTTCCGAGCGGTATGCGAGCAAGGAAATGCAGTACATCTTTTCACAGGATATGAAGTTTCGGACATGGCGCAAGCTTTGGATTGCGCTTGCGGAAACGGAGATGGAGCTTGGTCTTTCCGAGAATGGAAAGGCCGTTATTACACAGGAGCAGATTGACGAGTTAAAGGCACACGCCGAGGACATTAATTACGAGGTGGCAAGGGAACGCGAAAAGCTGGTGCGCCACGATGTAATGAGTCATGTGTATGCGTATGGGCAGCAGTGTCCGAAAGCGGCTGGCATTATTCATTTGGGAGCAACCTCATGCTATGTTGGCGATAATACGGATA
This sequence comes from Lachnospiraceae bacterium, assembly GCA_014804225.1. Lineage (GTDB taxonomy): Bacteria > Bacillota > Clostridia > Lachnospirales > Lachnospiraceae > COE1. Next base: position 11,781 of record JAAVAF010000064.1, on the reverse strand, counting down.
TTATTGTGATGAATGAGGCACTAAAGCTGGTGCATAAAAAGCTTGTGAATGTGATTGACGAGCTTGCGAAGTTTGCGGACAAGTACAAAAATCTGCCAACGCTTGCTTTCACACATTTTCAGCCGGCACAGCCGACTACTGTTGGAAAGCGTGCTACGCTTTGGATGCAGGAGTTTTTGATGGATTTGGAAGACTTGGAGTATGTGCAGAAAAGTTTGAAGCTGCTTGGCTCTAAGGGAACGACAGGAACACAGGCAAGCTTTTTGGAGCTGTTTAATGGGGACAATGAGACGATTGATAAAATTGATCCCATGATTGCGCAGAAAATGGGGTTTGCAGAGTGTTATGCGGTATCTGGACAGACCTATTCCAGAAAAGTTGATACAAGGGTGGCAAATATTCTTGCGGGGATTGCGGCGAGTGCGCATAAGATGTCAAACGATATCAGACTGTTGCAGCATTTAAAGGAGGTTGAGGAGCCGTTTGAGAAAAATCAGATTGGTTCGTCGGCGATGGCATATAAGCGAAATCCTATGCGTTCGGAGCGAATTGCGTCACTTTCGCGATATGTGATGATTGATGCCTTAAATCCCGCAATCACATCGGCTACACAGTGGTTTGAGCGGACACTTGATGATTCTGCAAACAAACGTTTATCAATTCCGGAGGGATTTCTTGCGGTTGATGGTATCTTGGATTTGTGCCTGAATGTTGTGGACGGACTTGTCGTGTATGATAAGGTCATCACAAAGCATATGCTTGCCGAACTTCCGTTTATGGCGACGGAAAACATTATGATGGATGCTGTAAAGAACGGCGGAAACCGACAGGAGCTTCACGAGAAAATCCGTACGCTCTCCATGGAAGCAGGCAAAAATGTCAAAGTTGAGGGCAAGGAGAACAATCTTTTAGAGTTGATTGCCGCGGACAAGGAATTTAATTTGACATTGGAACAGCTTCAAGCGACAATGGAGCCCGCAAAATATGTGGGACGTGCACCGATTCAGGTGGACAATTTCCTTGAAAAGGTGATAAAGCCAGTGCTTGATGCGAATAAGGCGGAACTCGGAGTAAAAGCGGAAATTAATGTATAGACATAGATTAAAAAAAGTTGTATGATTATATGCGGCGTGCAAACGCGGATTAAGGATCATTAAGAACCGGAGGTATTTCAATGGTAAAGGCAGTAGTAGGAGCAAATTGGGGTGACGAAGGAAAAGGTAAGATTACGGATATGCTTGCACAGGAGGCAGACATTATTGTCCGCTTTCAAGGCGGTGCAAACGCAGGCCATACAATCGTTAACAATTATGGGAAATTTGCACTTCACACACTCCCGTCAGGCGTATTTTATAACCACACAACCAGCATTATAGGAAATGGCGTTGCTTTAAATATTCCTATTTTAATGGAAGAGATTAAGTCTATTACAGACAGGAACGTTCCTATGCCGAACATTTTGGTTTCGGACAGGGCGCAGATTGTAATGCCTTACCATATTCTGTTTGACCAGTATGAGGAGGAGCGGCTTGGTGGAAAGTCTTTCGGCTCTACAAAGTCGGGTATTGCTCCTTTCTATTCGGATAAATATGCAAAAATCGGATTTCAGGTAAGTGAGCTCTTTGACGAGGCGCTTTTGAAAGAAAAGATTGAGCGCGTTGTAGAACAGAAGAATGTGATTTTAGAGCATCTATATCATAAGCCTGCAATCGACACGAAAGAGCTGTTTGAGACGCTTTTGTCATACAGAGATATGATAAAGCCGTTTGTATGTGACGTTTCGACTTATCTTGATGAGGCGATTAAGGCAGGAAAGAATATTTTGCTTGAGGGACAGCTTGGCACATTGAAAGATCCGGATCATGGCATTTATCCGATGGTGACATCTTCCTCAACGCTTGCGGCTTACGGTGCAATTGGCGCGGGAATACCGCCCTATGAAATCAAAGAGATTTATACAGTATGTAAGGCATATTCTTCTGCAGTCGGCGCAGGCGCGTTTGTTTCAGAAATTTTCGGCGACGAGGCGGACGAGCTTAGAAGGCGTGGAGGAGACGGCGGAGAGTACGGTGCGACGACAGGACGTCCAAGACGTATGGGTTGGTTTGACTGCGTGGCATCAAAGTATGGCTGCCGTCTGCAGGGAACAACCGATGTATGCTTTACGGTGCTTGACGTTTTAGGATATCTCGATGAAATTCCTGTCTGTACGGGATATGAGATTGACGGAGAAGTTACGACACAGTTCCCTGTTACGGCAAAGTTGGAAAAGGCAAAACCCGTGCTGACAACGCTTTCGGGATGGAAGTGCGATATCAGAGGAATCAAAAACTATGAGGAACTGCCGGAGAATTGTCGTAAATATGTGGAGTTTGTCGAGGAGCAGATTGGATATCCGATTACGCTGGTGAGCAACGGTCCGGCAAGAGAGGATATTATCTATAGGAACAGTATGCTTAAGAAATAATAAATTTTATAAATTAATAAATCATATTATTGATATTTTTGGTCAAGTATGTTATAGTGGTCAAGGAATTTAGCCCGAGCCGTGCATAGTGCCGGCAGGAGCTAGTATTTTACAAGGAGGAAACATTATGAAAAAGAAAGTAGTATCCATTATTTTAGCATCTGCTATGGTTCTGTCATTGACGGCATGCGGCAATTCATCGCAGACGCCTTCAACAGACGCACCTGCTCAGACAACACCTGCAGAGCAGAATGCACCTGCAGAAACAGCAGCTCCTGAAACACAGGCAGCGCCTGCTGAAACAACTGTAGCAGACGGAAAAATTGCACTTGTTACAGACGTAGGAACGATTGACGATGAGTCATTCAACCAGGCAACATGGGAAGGTGTAAAGCAGTTTGGTGATATGAATGACATTGAGTACACCTATTATCAGCCGACAGAGGACAGCACAGAGGAGCGAATCAATCAGATTGACCTTGCTGTTGCAGAAGGAGCTACAGTTGTTGTATTGCCCGGTTACTTATTCGGTGAAACGCTTTCAGAGGTTCAGACAACCTATCCTGATGTAAACTTCATCGCAGTTGACGTTTCAGAGGGAGATATGACAGCGCCGATCGAGGCAAACGCTTATGCTTGTACGTTCAGCGAGGAGCAGGCAGGTTATCTTGCAGGCTACGCAGCAGTAAAGGACGGCTATACAAAACTTGGTTTCCTTGGCGGTATGGCAGTACCTGCAGTTATCAGATATGGTTACGGTTATGTTCAGGGTATTGATGCAGCAGCACAGGAACTTGGCGTGGATGTAGAAGTGAAGTATACATACGGCGGACAGTTCTTTGGCGATGCAAACATCACAGCAAAGATGGAGAGCTGGTACTCAGAGGGTACAGAGATTGTATTTGCTTGCGGCGGCGGTATCTACACATCTGCTCTTGAGGCAGCATTGAACTATGACGGCATGATCATCGGTGTTGACGTTGACCAGTATTCCGTAGGTGAGGGAAATGATTATAATCCGGTACTCACATCTGCTATGAAGGGATTGACAGCAACTGTTATAGACAAGCTTGAGGGCTGCTTCACAGGTCAGTGGGATACATTTGGCGGACAGGTAGAGAATCTTGGTCTTGCAGACGGTGACTATCTTGGACTTCCTACAGATGGAGCTTCATGGGCATTTGAAACATTTACACAGGATGAGTATGAAGAGGTTCTTGCAGGAATCAAGGACGGTTCGATTGTAATTTCTAATGATACGGAGAACCAGCCGGAAGTTAGTGAAGGCGTTAGTGTTTCTTACATTGACTAATCATGATTGACGAATCATTAAAAAAATATTAAAATAGTGATAGAGGGAAGGGATATTTTTACCCCTTCCCCTTTTTACTATATAATTTAGACGTTATTCTGAGAAAGGTTTGGTCAATATGGAAAATAATGATTACATTATCGAGATGTTGAACATCACAAAGGAATTTCCGGGCATCAAGGCGAATGACAATGTTACCCTGCAGTTGAAAAAGGGTGAGATTCATGCGCTGTTGGGAGAGAATGGTGCGGGAAAATCCACGCTTATGAGTATCCTTTTTGGTCTGTATCAGCCAACAAGCGGTATGATTAAGAAAAACGGCAAGGAAGTCAAAATTAATAATCCCAATGATGCCAATGCCCTTAATATCGGCATGGTGCATCAGCACTTCAAGTTAGTGGAGTGTTTTTCCGTTTTAGATAATATTATCCTTGGTATTGAGCCCACAAAAGGTCTTTTCCTCAGCAAAAAAGGGGCGAGGGATAAGGTGGTTGCGCTGAGTGATAAGTACGGTTTGAAAGTTGATCCTGATGCGATCATTTCCGATATTACGGTAGGTATGCAGCAGAGAACAGAGATTTTAAAGATGCTCTATCGGGATAATGAAATCCTGATCTTCGATGAGCCTACGGCAGTGCTTACACCGCAGGAAATCGAGGAGCTTATGAAGATTATGAAAAATCTTGCAAAGGAAGGAAAATCAATCCTTTTTATCACGCATAAGCTCAATGAGATTATGGAAACGGCTGATCGTTGTACCATTCTCAGAAAAGGAAAATATATCGGAACGGTTGACATCAAAGACACCACGAAGGAAGAACTTTCCAAGATGATGGTGGGAAGAAATGTAAACTTTAAGGTGGACAAGCAGCCTGCAAAGCCTACGGAAACCGTATTAAAGATAGAAAACATGACAGTGCCGAGTAAGATGCATAAAAATAACGCTGTAAAAAATGTGTCCTTTAATGTGAGGCGCGGTGAGATTGTCTGTATTGCGGGAATTGACGGAAACGGACAAACCGAGTTTGTCCACGCCCTGACCGGTCTTGAGAAAATGACGGAAGGCAAAATCCTCTTTGACGGAACGGATATCACAAATGCAAGTATCAGAGAGCGTTCGAAGAGCGGTATCAGCCATATTCCCGAGGACAGACATAAGCATGGGCTTGTTCTTGATTATACGCTAGAGCAGAATATGGTGCTCCAGCGGTACTGGGATACGGAATTCCAGAAGGGCGGTTTCATCAAGCAGGGTGCTGTGAGAGCGTTTGCGGAGCGGTTAATTGATCAGTATGACGTGCGCAGCGGACAGGGACCGATTACCATTGCACGCAGCATGTCGGGCGGAAACCAGCAGAAGGCGATCATTGCCCGCGAGATTGACAAAAATCCCGATTTGCTTGTGGCTGTGCAGCCGACAAGAGGACTTGACGTGGGCGCGATTGAGTACATTCACAGTCAGCTTGTGGCACAGCGCGACAAAGGAAAGGCGGTTCTTTTGGTATCCTTGGAGCTTGACGAGGTAATGAACGTGTCCGACCGTATTCTTGTGATGTATGAAGGTGAGATTGTGGGACAGCTTTATCCCGATAAGACGACGGTTGAGGAGCTTGGACTTTATATGGCAGGCGCGAAAAAAGATGTTGTGCCGGCTGAGATGAATTCGTAGAAAGAGGTGATGCGTATGAAAAAGAAAAAAGTAGATTTATCATCGGGCGCTTTGTCCGTTTTGGCGTCACTGATTTGTATCGCAGTCGGACTGATCGTGGGACTGATCATTCTCTATTGCATCAATGCAGAGCAGGCGATTGACGGTTTCACGCGAATTGTAAAGGGCGGATTTTACCTGATGCCGAAAGGACTTGGCAGCGTGCTTGCGCAGACGGCGCCGCTGATTATGACAGGTCTTTCCGTGGCATTTGCATTTAAGACGGGACTTTTCAATATCGGTGCGGCAGGACAGTATACGCTTGGCGCGTTGGGAGCGCTTTACTTTGCGCTTGTGCTTCATGCGCCGTGGTGGCTCTGCCTGATTGCAGCGATGCTGTTTGGCGCAGTGTGGGGGGCAATTCCCGGACTGTTTAAGGCTTACTTTAATGTAAATGAGGTTATTACGGCGATTATGTTTAACTGGATTGGGCTTTATGCGGTCAATGAGATCATTTACAAGGGCGTAATCGGCGATATGTATGATATGAAGACAACGAAAACCTACACAATCCGAAGCGTGTCGGAGGGGTCTGTCATACCGGATTTGGGGTTAAACAGCGTCTTTAACACGAAGTCAACGACAATTGCGATTTTTATTGCGATTGTGATCGCAATCATTGTATACATTGTTATTAATAAAACAACATTTGGCTATGAGTTGAAGGCGTGCGGACATAATAAGGACGCGGCAAAATATGCTGGTATTAATGATAAGAAAAATATCGTGCTTTCCATGACGATAGCGGGAGCGCTTTCGGGGATTGGCGCCGGCTTGTATTACCTTTCCGGCGTGGCAGAGTGGAATCCGCAGGTGAGTACGGCGCTTCCGGCAATGGGCTTTAACGGTATTCCCGTAGCGCTTTTGGCGCTCAGCAATCCAATCGGCGTTATTTTTGCAGCGCTGTTTGTATCGCATATTACTGTGGGCGGTGGATATCTTCCGACAAAGTATTTCCAGCCCGAAATAGCAGATGTTATTATTGCTGTTATCATTTATCTGTGTGCATTTGTTATGTTGTTTAAGGGCTTTGTTGTAAATGTGATTGCGTCAAAGCGGAAGAATGTGGCAGATGCAAATGCAGCATTAGATAATGCAGAAAAAAAGACAAATGATGGAAAGGGGGCGGCTTAAGGATGTTCTTGCTTTTGAAATATACATTACTTTATGCGGTCGTATTGATGCTTGTAGCGCTTGGCGGTATGTTCTCAGAGCGTAGCGGTGTCATTAACATTGCGCTTGAGGGTATCATGGCAATTGGCGGTCTTGCAGGAATTTTGGTGCTTTCCATTTTTGGAGGAACACTTTCGCCTGCGTCGCTTGTGGTTCTTTCTATTCTCGCAAGTGCGATAGCGGGTATGATTTATTCGCTTTTACTTGGCTTTTCGGCGATTACGCTCAAGGCGGATCAGACGATTGGCGGTACGGCGTTAAATATGCTTGCGACAGCAGCGGCAGTGGTGATTGTGAAGGCATATAATAATGCGGCGGGCGGTGGAAACGGTTCGGCGTCATCAAAGCTCTCCTATTCCAATAATGCCTTCATCTTTACAGCCGGACCTCTTACCTATAATATTTTCCTGATTATCGGAATTGTGCTGTTGGTCGTATCATATGTCTTTTTGTATAAGACAAAATACGGTCTGCGGCTTCGTTCCTGCGGTGAGCATCCGCAGGCAGCCGATTCGGTTGGTATTAATGTGTACAAGTGGCGTTATGCCGGTGTTATGATTTCGGGATTTTTAGGCGGATTGGGCGGTTTTGCGTATATTGTGCCTTCTGTTTCAATCTGGAATTTTGAGGTTGGCGTTACGGGATTTGGTTTCCTTGCGCTTGCCGTTATGATCTTCGGTCAGTGGAAGCCGTTTCGGATTGCGGCGGCGGCAGTATTTTTTGCGATTTTTAAGTCGCTTGCAAATATTGCGGATGCGACGGCACTGTCAAATCTGCATTTGTCCCAGAATATCTATAATATGATGCCGTTTATCGCGTCTATGATTATCTTGGCGTTGACATCAAAGAATTCACAGGCTCCCAAGGCGGAGGGCATTCCTTATGATAAGGGTGCGCGGTAAGAAGAAATAGAATACCTGAATCTTACAGAGATTGATTATATAAAAGAATAAAAACTAAAATGCAAGGACTTATAAAAAGGTATCTTGGAGAATGAGGAAAAGTATTGACAGATAGTCAATTCTTAGCTTATAATTAACAGCATCAGTTCGATAATGACAGAACTATTTATCAGTAAAAAACGAGAGAGGTGAAAAGATGCGGTTATAATCAGCTTTTGAAAACATGGATTCTTGAAGGACAGTATTGTATTTGACACAAAGCATTACTGTTTTATCCTGTTGCCAAAAGTGGATTATGTTTCCGCATAACCTCTCTTTTTGTGTGGAAAAAATCCTTTTTCTGTGGTGAAAGTCTGTAGGAATTTGGTAACGGGAATCACATAAGTAAAAAGGAGGGAACTGCTGTTATGTCACAAATCAGAGTATCGAATTTAACCTTCGGTTATGAGGGAAGTTTTGACAATATTTTTGAACAAGTAACATTTTTGATTGATACGGACTGGAAATTAGGCTTGATTGGAAGAAACGGAAAGGGAAAAACAACCTTTTTAAATCTCCTGCTGGGAAAATATGAATATCAGGGAACAATCAGCACGCAAGCAGTATTTGACTATTTTCCATATCCGGTCAGTGAAGAGCAGATACAAAAAAATAGTGTAGATTTTTATGAAGAATTGAAACCAAACTGCGAGCTTTGGCGTATCATCTGCGAACTGGAAAAGCTGCAATTAGAGGCAGATGTGCTTTATCGGCCGTTTCAAACATTAAGCCACGGAGAGCGGACGAAGGTAATGCTGGCAATTCTTTTTTCCGGCGAAAATGATTTTCTGTTGATTGATGAGCCGACCAATCATTTAGACCAAGAATCGCGGGAGATTGTAAAAGAATACCTTGCGCAGAAGAAAGGCTTTATTCTGGTATCGCACGATCGTGACCTGTTGGACGCGCGTATCGACCATGTATTGGTATTGAATCGACACAGCATTGAGGTACAAAGCGGAAATTTTTCGTCATGGTGGGAAAACAAGAGCCGTATGGATGCATTTCATCAGGCGGAAAATGAGAAGCATAAAAAGGAAATCCGAAGGCTGGAGCAATCAGTAAAACGCGTTGACGACTGGGCAAATAAGAATGAAAGTACAAAAATCGGATATGATCCGATTAAGGAACATGACAGGGGCAATGGAACGCGTCCATATATCGGCGCAAAGACAAAGAAAATGCAAAGCCGCGTAAAAAATATGGAGAAACGCATTGCGGGCGAAATTGAGGAAAAGCAGGGATTGCTGTTGGATATCGAAACGCCTGTGGACTTAAAGCTAATGCCGATGCGCCACCATAAGGAAGTATTGGTTTCGGCGAGGGCATATGGGATTTCATACGGAAATGCTGACAATATGCCATGCCATACAGTATTTCGTGACCTGAATTTTGAGATACGTCAGGGAGAGCGGGTATTTCTACATGGAAAAAACGGATGCGGTAAATCAAGCCTGATTAAGGCGGTTTTACACCGGAATACAGAATTTGAGGATTGTTCCATGCAAGAAGAAGGTATGTTGGAAACAGCGTCTGGGCTTGTTATTTCCTATATTAATCAGGACACTTCGTACCTTCGCGGAGATTTGAAGACATTTGCAAGAGATCAAAATCTTGATGAAAGCCTGTTTCTGGCAATTTTGCGTCAGCTTGATTTAGAGCGGGTGCAGTTTACAAAGAATATGGAGGATTTTTCGGAGGGACAGAAAAAGAAGGTATTGATCGCAGCAAGCCTGTTAAAGCCTGCGCACCTCTATATTTGGGACGAACCGCTCAACTATATTGATGTGTTTTCGCGTATGCAGATTGAAAATCTGATTTTAAAGTATCAGCCGACAATGCTTGCCGTAGAACATGATGTGCGGTTTCAGGAAAAAATTGCGACACAGGTTATAGAATTGTGAAACTTTTTTTCATCTGATTACCCTATATCAGTGAAGGGAGTTATCTTTTCACTGATATAGGGTATCCTATTTTTCGACTGTTTTCATGAGGGCAGTCGGAGCAATTGGAGGTTATGGATGAGGCAGGAAGAACTTGAACAGTACATTTATGATTATGGGAAGGATTTGTATTCGTTTTGCTGCTCAGTGACACGCAGCCGCGAGGAGGCGGAGGATTTGTATCAGGACACGTTTCTCAAATTTTATGAAATCGGGGAAAAGCTTGTGATAGAAACAAATCCGAAAAGCTATCTGATGGGAATTTCCGTAAATATTTACAGAAACTATAAGCGCAAGCTTTCAATCCGCCAGAGAATTGCAGGAACGCAGCAGTCCGTGGAGGAGATGGAAATAGAACCTGTGTCGGATGCAAGACTTACGGAAGAGAAAGTGATTGTGCAGGAGGAGAGTCGGCTGCTTCGCGGCGCCGTCAGACAGCTTCCCGACAAATACAGACTTCCAGTGCTGCTGTTTTATATGGAGGAGCTGCCACTGACAGAGATTGCGGCAGTTTTAAAGCTGCCGGAGGGAACTGTTAAGAGCAGGTTATACAGAGCGAAAAAAATCTTGAAACAGAAATTGGAGAAAAGTGAAAAATTCGCTGGTTAAGAAAGGAGTTTTGTTATGAATATGGATGAATTGTTAAAAAAATCACTTACTCCGATGGATGTGCCCTCGGAACGACTAAATGCTCAGGTTCTTCGAAAGATTAAGGAGAGGAAAAATATGAGTTATAAAAGAAGAATTTCAGCTGCAATATTGGTGGCGGCATGCACATTGCTTTTGGGTTCTGTTACAGTTGTGGCGGCGCGTCGGTGTTTAAGCCCTGCGGAAGCTGCGGAGGAAACGCAGAACGACACATTGAAAAACGCGTTTTTGAGTGAGAATGCAGTGCTTGTCAACGAAACACAGGAATACGGCGGCTATCGCGTTACACTGTTGGGCAGTGTTGCCGGCAAAAGTATTAGCGACTATCTGGTAACGGATGATACAGGCGCGATTGAAGAAAACAAAATTTATACGGTTGTGGCGATTGAACGCGCGGACGGCACACCAATGCCTGATACATCTTCCGACGAATACGGAAAGGAAGCGTTTTATGTGTCGCACTATATACGCGGACTGAATCCGAGGGAATACAGCATTATGAGTATGGGAGGAGGATATTCGGAGCTGGTAAAGGACGGCATTCAATATCGGATTATGGAGATGGACAATATTGAGATGTTTGCAGACAGGGAAATCTATGTCGGTGTCAGTCTGGGAACATTTTATGAGGCGGATGCATATTGTTATGAGGAGAGCAGCGGTATTATCAGCCGTAATCCGGAATATAACGGATTAAATGCATTATTTACCTTGCCGGTAGACAAGAGCAAGGCAGATCCGAAGGCGGCAGAAGCGTATTTGGAAAACCTGCGTGCTTCATGGGATGCACCATCCACACCGCCCGAGAAGGATGATGTGGATTTGACAATTGAAGAATTTATGAATATGCTTACGTCCGAAAATCTTGATGAATATGCAGCGCCTGTGGAATCGACAAGAATGGTCTGTACACCGAATCAAGAGGGAATTGTATCCTATGCATATGATTTTGGAGATGACAGCTCCGGAAGCGGCGACTTTTGGATTATGCCGGAGATGGAAGTAGGAGAATATCAGATTTCAGGATATTCTTATTCAGAAAATGGGCTGCAGTCATTGGTTATCGATGTGTTTGTCTTAAATGAGGATGGAACGGTAACGTTTGTCGTATACCGACCAAAGGAAGAATAATCATTTTTGCGGATAGGCTCACTTTAAAGAGCCTATCCGTAGAAAATACAGAGAAAATCTTATATTCTAGTTTGCAAAATCCTCGAGTGTTCGGAACGTATAGCCCATTTCTTCCCATTTTGTCAGCAGTTCATCCAAAATCTCACCGTTTGTTTTGGAGGTGCTGTGTAAGAGGACGATAGCGCCCGGATGAATGCGTCCGACAAGTTTTTGGAAGGCTTCTTCTTTTGTCGGTTGTTTATCCTGATACCAGTCAACATAGGCGAGGCTCCAAAAGAACGTGTGATAGCCTAAATCTTTTGCCATTTCCAAGTTTTTCGTATTGTATTTTCCCTGTGGCGGACGGTAGAAGCGCGCCAGTTCCTGACCTGTGAGCTCTTTAAATTCATTTTCCACATCCTTCATCTCTTTTTCAAAAGATTCCTTGGAAGCAATCGATGACATATCCAAATGGTGGT
>JAAVAF010000063.1 GCA_014804225.1 Lachnospiraceae bacterium | reverse complement strand
TTGTATAAATGGCTAGGATTTTACGAAAAAAACAACCACAGATTATATTGTCAGAAGGTATTCTGTTATCCGGTGATTTTTGCGAACAGCGCGAAAAAAGATGGACAGATTATTTTGTGCGTGTCCTGTCTTTGTTTGCAATCGTTACGGGCAGTCTAGGCGGAATGTTGTCCGCTTTTGATATTACATATGAAAAGTGGATATTTTTTATGGCAGCGCTTATCGCCTCCCTTTACTGCGCTTCCTTGTATTTTGCGAAATGGTGGGAAAATGTCGGTTATGTCCTGGTTTTCCTTTTTGTGTTAAATGCAGGATTTGGACTCCAGACATACATTGGCAGTGGATTTTATGGCATTTTAAATGATGTTTCTGATGCTGCCACGGATTTTTTTGGCTCAAACGCGCAGGTAAGCTTCGCGGAACAGGTTGAAAACCATTCCTTGGCCATCTCTGTTGCCATGTGCTATTTTGCCCTGATTGCCTGCATTTTCGCAAACGGACTGATTTCCCGCAAAATGCACTATCTGCCAGTGACTGTTTTTTCTGTTTTCTTTTTGCTTGTACCGATTTATCTGGAACGGGAGCCTTCAGGCGGCTATGTTATTTTACTGACTGCCGGAATCCTCACGGTATATATTCTCGGACAAAATCACTACTCCTGTCAGTCCAAAAAGAAAAAAGTATGTCAGAAAGATGCCAAAAAGCATTTATTTTCGGGAAGCTATTCCGGCAGGGCAGCCATGGGAACACTGTTTGCAGTAGCCCTTTTATGCACTGTTGTGATTGGAATTGCAGGGCTGCTTGTCCCCAAAAACGCATTTATGACAAAGGACAACAGAAGTAATTTTAAGCTTCAGACAATGGATACAATGGAAAATTTCTATCTCTTAGGTGTGATGGGATTAATCAATATCTATCCGACAACCGGTGGACTTGTGAACGGGCGGCTCGGTGGCGTCAGCTCTGTCCGGCTGGACTATGAGACAGATTTGACTTTGGAGTTTATGCCTTATAACTATGACAGGATTTACCTGAAAACATTTGTCGGTGCAGAATATATTCCTTATGAAAATCACTGGGCGAGGAAAACATTGGACCAGGGATGGTCTTCCGAAACAGCGGATCGTCTGCAAATGGCATATCTTTCTGGAGAGGACGGCTATGCCAGAGGCGTCATGACTGTCAAAAATGTTGCGGCAATGACCGGAATTTATCAGCCATATTACTCTCAGGACATTGCGCAAATATTTCCGGGCATGCAGCACGATTATGTCTTTTTTCCGCTGCTCATATCACAACCGGACAACAATGACGGAATACCTGCTGACGATTTATGGCTTGAAATTCCGGAACAAAATCGGAAGGCGATTGCTGATTTTTGTAATGAAGCCGGCATTTCCGGTTCGAGAGAAGAGATCATTGATAAACTCCGTAATTACTTTCAGGACAATTTTCCATACACGTTAAGCCCTGGAATCACACCGCGCAGAAAGGATTTCGTCAATTATTTTCTGACAGAAAAGCGAAAGGGTTACTGTGCCCATTATGCCAGCGCTGCCACACTGATTCTGCGATATATGGGAATTCCTGCACGCTACGTGGAGGGATATGCTGTTGATGCCATAAAAATTGCAGAAGATGGCAAACTCACAGACAAAAATGTTTCCGATTATTATGACGGCGCCTCACTGCTCCCACAGAGCGCTGTCATATCCTATGATGCCTCTGACGGAAATGCCCACGCATGGGTGGAAGTCTATGACGAAAATATAGGATGGTATCCTGTGGAACTCACTCCCTACCAGACAGAAGAAGATGAAAATCAGGGCAGTCTTTGGGACATGTTCCTGCGGCTTTTTCAAACGAATCAGGAGGACACCAATTCTGACAATGTAACAGGAGTTGTACAGAATATTACTAATATTGCAGACACTTTTCAAACGTCAGTTCCTGGATTTGCCATCGGTCTTGTTATCCTGCTGATGATTGTACCGATAGGACTTCTGATCAGAAAATGTATATGGTTCTACCGTTACCGCCATGCTGACCGCAGTGAGAAGCTGTTGATGTATTACAGAAACAGGATTCACAAAATGGATATAAAACGCAGCCAAAACAGAGAACTAAAGAAAGAATTAGCAAAAACCAAAAACTTTGAAGAACAGGTTTCCTTACTTGCCACATGCGGGTTCCTTCCATTAGCAGCAGAGGGTTCGCCGGAACGCCTGATTCAGACATTAAATGAAGCCGCCTATTCACCAAAAGAGATTTCCGGCGAAGCGTTCGACGCTGCTATGAATATGATGCATTGAGTTCATGTTATTCTATACACTTTATCCGCCATCTGCATCGTTAAAGCGAAGATGTAGAAGCTATTATTAAAGGCTAGGAACCGTCATTTGTATACTTAAAAAGTTGAAACAATAACATCGACTGAGGGAACTACTATTGCGGTTATTTTTGATAAAGTCGGCGAAAAGAAGATGAGATATGAATTTTGCATGAAGAATAATATGTTGGAATTTATATAGGAAAGATTATGAAAACAGTTAGATGAACAAGTGTAAAATCAAAGATTTTTCATTAGGAGATAATACAAATATGCAAAAGATACTAATCGTAGATGACGAGGATGCAAACCGCGCAATTCTACACAATATATTAAAAGATGATTATTCCGTGGAAACAGCAGAAGACGGCAAGGCGGCTTTGGAATGTCTGCAAGAGTACCATGATGAAATAGCAGCGTTGCTTTTGGACTTACATATGCCGGAGTTGGATGGTTTTGCCGTAATTGAAGAAATGAAAAGGAACGGTTGGATGCGCAGAGTGCCAATCCTCATTATAAGTGCCGAGCACGCGGTCGAGATAGAAAACCAATGTTTTCAGCTAGGCGTTTCCGACTTTATTCACAAACCGTTTGCGCCGTCGATTGTCAAAAACAGAGTAAAAAATACAATCGAAATGTTCAACTGCAAAAATCAGTTGGAAATCAGAGTAGAAGAGCAGTCAAAGATTATCAAATTGCAAGAGGAACGACTTGGCAATTTAGAGTCCTTTAATAAAATGATGATCGAATATCGTTCCGCGATTATGGAGGTTGAAACAAAGCTAAAAGTGCTCAATGCGATGTTCTCCGAGAAATATAAAAGAAATCCGTTTGAATCCATTAAAAGCAGACTAAAGAAACCGGAAAGCATCTATAAAAAACTGGAGAGAAAGGGATATCCCATTACCATAGAAAATGTCAGAAAGTATGTCGCAGATGTGGCGGGATTGCGGGTTATCTGTTCTTTTCCGGATGATATTTATCGATTGGCAGAGCTTTTGGTCCGACAGGATGATATTATTTTGTTAAAGGAGAAGGATTATATTAAGTTGCCGAAACCAAACGGATACAGGAGTCTTCACTTGATTTTGAATGTCCCTGTTTTTCTGCCCGATGAGAAAAAATATATTAAGGCAGAAGTGCAGTTTCGCACGATTGCGATGGATTTCTGGGCGAGCTTGGAGCACAAATTAAAATATAAAAAGGATATCGACAATACGCAAGAAATTGAGCGGCAGTTAAAGGCGTGTGCGGATTCAATCGAAGAACTGGATTACCAGATGCAGGAAATCCGAAATAAGATTGACAATGCAAGCAGCGCAGCTTTGAGCGGGGATACTTGGGAAAAGTAATCCTCGCTTTTCTATATATGTAAGGAAATAAAAAAGATGCAATTATGATGCAATTTAGATATAAGTTTGGTGCGTTGCAGACGTAAAATAATGGAAAAAGAATGATGATGGGGGAACATTATGATGCAGAAAACACAAAAGAAAATCGGCGTAATTGCCTTATCGGTTCTATGTGGACTTTGTGGCTGTAGCAGTATAGGCGCGCCAAAAGGGTATGAGGACTATACCATTAAAAAAGAACAATATGTAGATGAATACACAGAACAGTATGATTATTGGGATGTGGTTACGGTGGAGTATCCTGTTTTGTCGGGAATCGACGAGGAACAGGCAGAAGCAATCAACAACACGCTTTTTGATATGGCAATGGAAAAGGTAAACTACTGGCACCTTACGCCAAACGAGGAAGTTAAGGCATTACAGGAGGAGTATCACGTATACAGCAGTGATGTGCGCTGTGATATTGACTTTCATAGTCAATATCTTTTCAGTGCCGCATTTCACGAAACCTATGCGCCTATTTCACCGGTCTATTATGTACAGATGACCCAGCGCTGTGCGAATATCAATCTGATGACAGGCGCGCAATATCAGCTTTCCGATATTTTCCAGATTGATGACGCGTTCATGGAGCTTTGGTGCAAACAGGTGGAGGCAGACGGAAACTACGACGATTTAATTGTCAACGATGCAGACACGAGAGAAACCTTCGGCGCATGGTTTTTGGGAGAAGATGAGGAGGCGGAGGAATATTATATGTTCACGCCGTTCTTTTACATAGACGAAAACAAGGATTTTGTGATAGGAATTTCTTATGATCCAAAGCCGAACAGATTAGGAGGAAATCTGCCGAGGAACAACAGCTTTTTTGCGCATTTTCCGGCAGCAGATTTGGAACCTTATCGGACAGAATCGGAATTTTGGGAGTTGTATGATCAATCGGAAAATACAGGTAATGTGATTGAAAAGGAAACCTTAAGAGAAAACATTTGGTTAGGGGAGAATGCGAGCGTATGGGACTATTGGAAAGAAAGACAATAACGAAAATTGCGGTGTTTGCGGGGATTTTGGTATTGGGAAATGCTGTGACGGTGTACGCAAAGGAAACGTATCAGACACGTTATGATGTACCGCAAAAGGAGCAGGAAAATTATTCTGTTCTTGTGGAGGATTTGGACGAATATGAAGTCTGCGAGGGGGACTGTCTGTGGAATATTTCTGAGAAACTTTTGGGAAACGGCAATCATTATATGCAGCTTGTCAGGCAGAATGCAGATGTAATTCAAAATCCCGACTTAATTTATCCGGGTATGCGCCTTCAAATGAAACGAAATGTTTATGTCAAAAAGCGGACAGGCGTAAACGGCATCAAAACACCGGAATACCGTCTCGGAACGCCTGATAGTTGGGCCTTTGGCATCATTGAAGAGGGAGAGGCGTTTTCTAATAATGCGTTTTTTGCGCGGCAGGCAGACGGTAATGTTGTCTGTCTGCTGCGCGACAAGGAGGACGCGGGGGCAAAAAGCCTCTCGGATTGGAAGCATAGTCAGGAATTAATTATGGACTATGTGGAAACGCATTACAAAAAACAGGTTTCAGATTTGACGTTTCATAAATATCAGTCGGAGAACGGAGCGGATATTTTTCTGTTTTCATACTGCTATATCATTGATGGAGCACAGTACGGATATACAGGCGGTTTGACGGTTCATGTCAGCGAAGCGATTTGTCAGACAGAGCGTATTCAGGCGGAACTTACGGGATTTCAGTTGGACGAGGGGATTGAAGATATCGTTCTTTACATGGCAGGAAGCTTTGAGGAACTCTCAAAGGAGGCTGAGGCAGACTTTTCTGTAAACAGCTATAACACAATGCTTACACCGTCGGGGCCTTGGGAGGTTGCAGGGTTTCACAATCCATTTGTGTGGGTGGAGGAATATTATGACGGCGTTTTTAGCAAGATATCAAATTTGCCGCCCGAAAAGAAAAATGCGAGAGAACGGATTTTGGACAGATAACAGGAGAATAAAGTGATGAGAAAATACGAAAAGAAAAAAAGTAAAGGAATGTTTTCGGCAGTTGTGGCGCTTTTGATCTTGGCAGGGTGCAGCGCTTTGGAAAAACAGGAAATGGCAGCAGGTCAGGCGAAAGAGATAGAATCGTCAATAGAAGTTATTGATTTTAACGAATACAATACGGTATCAGAACAAGAGACAGAAGAACAGGAACCAACGACTCAAGAAACCGAAACGGTACAAGAGGATGCAGTTAAGAAACAGCCGCCGGAAGATTTCGAACTGAAGTTTGACTCTGAAGAATGGGGACTTTCTTTCGGAGAACCCGGAATGCAGTCCGTAGGAAACGCTTCGGCAGAAGACCTTGCATGGTATGATGCTTATTATGTGGGCGATGACAGCGAGAAAATTATTTATCTTACGTTTGACTGCGGATATGAAAACGGTAATACGGAGCCGATATTGGACGCACTGAAAAAACATAATGTACAGGCGACCTTTTTCGTGGTAGGACATTTCTTGGAAACTGCGCCCGATTTGACAAAGCGTATGGTGGAGGAAGGACATACAGTGGGCAATCACACCTATCACCACCCTGATATGTCGGTGATATCGGATCAGGAATCGTTCCAAAAAGAATTGGATGATGTAGCGGATTTGTTTTATGAAATCACAGGCACAAAGCTTTCAAAGTATTACCGTCCGCCACAGGGCAAATGTAACGCCGAAAATGTCAAAATGGCGCAGGAAATAGGGTACAGTACAATTTTCTGGAGTCTTGCCTATGTGGACTGGGATGCCGAGAAACAGCCAAGCCACGAGGAAGCATTCGACAAGCTTACAACGCGTATCCACCCAGGAGCAATTGTTTTGCTGCACAATACATCGCAGACAAACGGTGAAATATTAGATGAATTGCTTACAAAGTGGGAGGATATGGGATATATTTTTAAGCCTTTGTCAGATCTTACTTTACATTAATAAAAGATCTGTTTAAAATTTCGCTTCTTAAAAACTCTTTTTCCGCATTGTGTATCCACAGAAAATGGATTATAATTACACTTAAAAAATAGGATTTAGGAGGGCTAAGGCATGATATTTGCAGAGGAAATACATATGTTAGATGGAAAAAAGATTATATTGCGCAGTGCAAAAGCCGATGAGGCACAAATGCTGATCGATTATTTGAAAACGGTTACAGGAGAAACAAGGTTTTTGATGTCTGAGCCTGATGAAATTAATTATACGATAACGGAGGAAGAACAATTTATCAAGGAACATAATGAATCAAAAGACTCACTTCTGATGTTAGCGTTTGTTGACGGAGAATATGCAGGAACTTGTTCCTTTGAAAGCAAGTCAGGGAGCAGACGGACAAAACATCGTGCAGGAATAGGCATTGCTTTATTTCAGAAGTATACAGGATTTGGATTAGGAAAACTTATGTTAAAAAGGTTATTGACGGAAATAAAGAAGCTTGGTTTTGAACAGGTTGAATTAACAGTTGTAGGCAATAATGAGAAGGCATATCACTTATATGAAAGTTTAGGATTTAAGGAATACGGTGTACTTCAAAATGCAAATAAATATGATGATGGAACATATGCGGATGATATTTTTATGGTATTGAAGTTTTAAAAAACTTGTCATGAATTCAGGTATTAAGTATCGTGGATATATGATACATAAAAAGGCATATAATTCATATCTGATTTTTTACATTATTAATAGTGAAAAACGGGAAGTTTACGTTTTGCGTGTTATTAAGGATTTAATGAGCTGACAGAAGATATTGGATAAGACGAAAATATATCATTTTTCCAATTATGATAAATAGGTGGAGAGGAATAGCGCTTCTGAGTCAAGGAAGATTTGGAAGCTTTTTCTATTTATTAATGTACACTGTTGAAATGATTCGACATGAATTCAAATTCTTGTACGATTTTACAAAATCTGCTATGATTAAGGTAATATGAAAAATTTAAGCGTAAGTTTACCAATGAATCAAGAATGGAGGGAACGTGTATGACAACAAGGGAAGAAGCGCTGGCTTATTGCTTGAGCTTTCCAAATGTTTATCAAGACGCGCCGTTCCACGACGACAACTGGCAGCTTGCCCGTTATCGAAAGAACAAGAAAACCTTTGCACTGGTATACGAGCGCGAAGGAAACATTTGGGTAAATGTAAAAGTTGATCCCGAATGGCGCGACTTTTGGCGACAGACTTATGAATCAGTCATACCGGGCTGGCATCAAAATAAGGAGCATTGGAACACCATTATTCTTGACGGCACGGTGCCCGAAAATGATATCAAGCGAATGATAGCTGAGAGCTATGATTTAATTGTCGGAAAAAAGAGAAAAAACGCATCAAATCCTACCCCTCTGATTGCTTGACAAGCCGAATAATCTAAGTTAAAATTAATTAAATATAAAATTCAATTAACTTAGAGATTAATCAAAGTTTATCTCGGAATGGAGCATTATCATGGCTAAGGATGTAACTTTGGCGGATATTGCAGCAAGAGTTGGCGTAAGTAATGTTGCCGTATCGAAAGCGCTTTCGGGAAAGCCGGGCGTGAGTGAAGAACTTAGAAGCAGGATTAAAGAAATCGCAGCCGAAATGGGATATGTGTCAACCACATCGGCGAAACCAAATGCGAACGAAACGGGAAATATCGGTGTCATCATTCCGGAAAGCAGCTATGGAGATGCAGTGACATTCTATGGACGCTTGTACGAAAAGGTGGTTCGGGCATTATATGAAAACAATTATTATGGAATTTTAGAATTGCTGACAAAAGAGGATGAAAAAGCGGCTAATTTCCCGAAAGTGATGCAGGACGGAAAAGTGGACGGGCTGATTTTTGTCGGACAGCTTGATGAAAACTATATTAGGAAAATGGTGCAGCAAAACGAATTGCCGGTCTTTTTCCTTGATACTTATGTGCCTTTTGTCGAGCTGGATACCGTTATTTCGGACGGTTATTATGGAACTTACCAATTGACAAATTATCTGCTGGAGCAAGGATATCGAAATATTGCGTTTGTAGGCAGTGTCGATGTGACAAGCAGTATCGCAGACCGTTATTGGGGATATCGGCGTTCCCTGCGGGAAAATCAAATCGAATTTAAGACAGAGTGGGAGATAGCAGATCGCGATCCGTATGGAAAAAGCTTTGATAAAATATTGTCCGATCCGAAAGATGTTGAAGCGTATGTATGCAACAGCGACTATGCGGCGCATATCCTGATACGAAATTTGGAGGAGGCCGGCTATCGGGTGCCGGAGGATCTTTCGGTCGTCGGATTTGACGATTTTTTGCCGACGGAGATGGACGAGCATCGCATCACGACGTATACGGTCGATATGGAGCGTATGGCGGGCGTGTGCGTAAAATCGTTGATTAAAAAAATCAAACATAAGCGGTATGGCGGCGGAATTCAGATTGTAACAGGAAAATTGATTAAAAAAGATACGGTAAAAGAGCGGTAATAACCGCTCTTTTACTACCACAAATTACCTTAAAAAGACGTTACAGTTCATTTAATATGATTTCTTCGTGCTTTTTTTCAAATTCAGCGATATGTCTTTTCATAAGGAATTCCAATTCCCTGTTGGCGGAACGTGCATTGTATTCAGCGACATAGCGGAATTTTTGCAAAGTTTCTTCATTAACTCGTACAGTAAATTTTGACATTTTTTGTAGCATACAACCTTACCTCTTTAAAAACTTACAATTTTGTTACCTTTTGCATTGTTGACGGTAATACGACTTCGTTACTGTTCACTCCGTTCCAGTAACAGGTAAAAATCCATGCAAAATCACCTTCGGTGATGGATTTTTACTTGGCTGCGATACGTTTTCTCACGGAATTAGCAGTAAATGCTAATTCCTGTCTGAACAGTAACACGACTTCATTATACTGTTAAAATGCCGTCATATTTAATATTGACGGCAAAGTGACGGCATATTATAATTAGAGTGCACTTTTAATAACGGAAACGGGGAAAGTAAAAAACAATATTATATTGGGAAAAGAATAGGGGATAGAGTTGAGCATTCGAGAGAAACTATTTAGGAAAAAAAGTAAAATCTGCCAAAAGAAGTTTTATGAACTGACGTATGTCGTTGAGGAGCATCAGCGGAAACCTCTTTCTGAACTGGCAAAAAGGTTTCGTAAGGTGAATGGCTGGGATGAAAAGCAGATGCTGCAGTTTGCGCTTAGCGCCACAAACCAGGCTGATTTAGAACTGAAATTAAAATTTTTAGAGCGTATTATTGAAGATTTGGAGAAAAAAGAATAGACAAAATAGGATTCACGGCAGTATGCTTTTAGAGGACACTTTTAGAAAGGAAAGTGTCTTTTTTATATCTTTTGGAAACCATATTTTTCTTTTGAATAGAGGTTAAATCAATTAATTAAACTTAATTTAATATAAAATAAATTATTAGAGAAAAGAAATATAGTAAAATTTAACAAAAAAAGTAGATGATAATTAAGCAAAATGCTGAAAATGTGTATAAGTAGATTAAATTAAGGAAAAACTATTGAATTTATAAATTTATTAAGTATAATTAAATTAATCTAAAAACAAGTTAATAAACAAGCAAAGGAGAATGTTTATGAAGAAGAGATTATTTAAACAATTATGTGCAGTTGCAGTTTCGGCAGCGATGGTAACATCACTGACGGCTTGTGGAAATTCAGGCAAGCAGGGCAACACAGGAAGCGATGCAGATGCAAGCACCAGCGTACCGACCATTGACCAGATTAAACTGGGCGAGGATTACACAGACATTACGGCAGACCTGAAGTTCATAACACACAAAACAGATTTGGTTGACAACGTTTTTCAGGAATACATTGCAGCGTTCCAAGAAATGTATCCCAACATCAATATTGAATATGAAGGGATTACAGATTATGCCAACGACATTACATTAAGGCTTACAACCGGTGACTGGGGCGACATCTGCATGGTTCCGGTATCGGTAGACAAGAGCGAGTTGAGCAATTATTTCACAAGTTTTGGAACGACCGCGCAGCTCTCAAGCATTTATGAAAGCAATATGCTGAACGATTACGCATATCAGAAAGAGGTTTACGGTGTTCCGTCTATGGCAAACGCACAAGGGATTGTATACAACAAAGCCGTATTTGAAGCAGCCGGAATTACAGAACTGCCGGCGACACCGGACGAATTTTTGGACGATTTACAGAAAATTAAGGATAATACAGATGTAACAGCAGCAATGTACACGAACTTCGCGGCAGGATGGACAATGACAGCATGGGATTCCTACATTGACGGCGGTGCAACTGGTGATGCAGATTTTAAAAATGACGGACTGACAAAGGGCGAGAACCCGTTTTCGGACAGAGGTGATGGAACAGGCCCTTATGCCGTATACAATGTACTGTATGAAGCAGTCAGCAGAGGTTTGACGGAGGACGACCCGACAACAACCGACTGGGAAGGCTGCAAGGGTATGATTAACAGTGGATCAATCGGCTGCATGGCGCTCGGTTCATGGTCTGTTGTACAGATGCAGGAAGCAGGTCCGAACGGAGATGATATCGGATATATGCCGTTCCCGATTACTGTAAACGGAAAGCGGTATGCATCAGCAGGTCCGGACTACTGCTACGGTATTAACTGCAAGAGCTCAACAGATAATCAGATTGCGGCAATGTGCTATGTCAAGTGGCTTGTAGAAAAATCCGGCTTTGCACAGGATCAGGGTGGAATTTCCATTGTAACAGGTGATGCGTATCCCGATGCGCTTGCTGATTTTGAGGGAATTGAACTTATCGTAAATGCACCTGCAGCAGAAGGCGAAGAAAACTTGTGGAACGATATCAACAACGGTTCTGAACTTGGCATTACTGTATCCGGTGCAATTCCAAAAGAAATCGTAGAGGCGGCCGTATCAGGAACAAAGACAATGGACGAAATGGTTGCAGACTGGAATGAGAGATGGACTGCAGCACAGGAATCAAACGGTGTGACACATTAACATTTCTAAAAACCTTTTATGAGGAAGGAGTGTGTAGAAGTGAATAAGGAAAAGAAAAGCTTTAAGCAATGGATTACCTCGGGAAAAGTAAATAAAAATCTGTGCATTATCACATTCATGTTTGTGCCAGTGCTTTTGCTCTTGGTATTTACTTACATACCGTTTGGGAAAATGGTGGAATTTAGCTTCTATGACATGAAATATATCGGAAGCAGAAAGTTTGTAGGATTACGCAATTATGCCGAAGTGTTTACAAGAAAAGATTGTTTTCAGGCGTTGAAGCTGAGTTTGTACTATATTGTAGCATCGTTTATTCAGCTTGCAATCGCACTTTACTTTGCATCTGTGCTCAGCTTTAAGACAAAGGGCGGCGGCATCTTTAAGGGCTTGATGTTCTTCCCTTACTTGGTATGCGGTATCGCGGTAGGTTTTATCTTTAAATTCTTTTACACGAGAGGCTTTGTGT
>JAAVAF010000062.1 GCA_014804225.1 Lachnospiraceae bacterium | reverse complement strand
ACATACCATCAGGGGCATTTAAAGAGAACAAAAAATTAAAGGAAGTGATATTGGGAGAGAAGATTGAAACGATAGGTGAATCTGCATTTTATAGTTGCAATAGCCTGGAAAGCATCAATTTTCCCTCAACTGTAAAAACAATAGGTAATAGTGCATTTTATAATTGCAGCAGCTTAGGTTCGGTGGATTTAAATGAGGGGCTTGAAACAATAGGCAGAGAGGCATTTTACGGTGCTGCGCTTGGAGAGAAGCTTAGTACAGGAGCGGTAAACTTGGGAACATTGAGAATACCAAGCACAGTGCAGAGCATAGGAGTAAGGGCATTTACAAACTGCGCATATCTGGGAGAAGTTATATTTGAGGACGGTGATACAGTAGAGTTGACGATGGTCGATAGTTCATATGCTTATGGAATATTTGTTTCATGCCCCGAACTTACGAAGATAACGCTGCCGTCCCGATTAACAGACATACCATCAGGGGCATTTAAAGAGAACAAAAAATTAAATGAAGTGATATTGGGAGAGAAGATCGAAACGATAGGTGAATCTGCATTTTCTAATTGCAGCAGCCTGAAAAGTATCAATCTGCCATCAACTGTAAAAACGATAGGAAAATCTGCGTTTTATAATTGCACCAGCCTGGTTTCAGTGGATTTAAACGAGGGACTCGAAACAATAGGTAGAGAGGCGTTTTACGGCGTCGCGTTTGGAGAAAAGCTTGATACAGGAGAGGTAAAACTTGGAACACTGACAATACCAAGCACGGTTCAGCGCATAGAGGATAGAGCGTTTACAAACTGTGCATATCTGGGAACGATTATATTCGCAAACGGTGATACAGTAGTGTTGACGATAGACGGTAGTTCTTATTATGGAGCATTTAGTTCATGCCCCGAACTTACAACGGTAATTCTGCCCGAGCGAATAACGAAGCTGGAGATGAATACATTTCATGATGATCCAAAACTCCAGACACTTTACATTCCCGCAGGTGTAACGGAAATTGTGGACAAAGCTATTTCTAACTGTCCAAACCTCACCATATACGGCGTATCGGGCTCAGCAGCGGAAACCTATGCAAATCAGAACAAGATACCGTTTAAAAGCAAAGATGATTTAAACATCAGTTTAGAAGTGCAATCGGTTACGCTGACTCCGTCGTCCATTAAAGAAATCGGAAAAGACGTCATTGGAAAGAAGATTCAGCTAAGGGCCAAGGTAGTTCCCGATACCGCGCAAAACAAAGAAGTGGTTTATCAATCAGCGGATGAAGCGATTGTAACGGTAAACAAAGATGGACTTGCGACAATCAAAGGATACGGAGAAACAACGATTACAGTTACGACAGTAGAAGGTGGCAAAAGCGCAGTATGCAAAGTGACCATATTAGAGAAAGGCGGAAGCACAGAGGAAGGCGGAAACACAGAGGAAAGCGGAAACACAGAGGAAAGCGGAAACACAGAGGAAAGCGGGAATACAGAGGAAAGCGGGAGTACAGAGGAAAGCGGAAACACAGAGGAAAGCAGCAGCGTTGAAACAAGCGAAACGGATGAATCGGGAAGAGTACCTCAAGAAGGCTTTTATATTATCGGACTCAAAGAAACTTATGACTATACAGGAGCAAAGATTATTCCCGATATTGAAGTATGGGATTACGATATACCGGGCGGAAAACTTTTGGCATTGGGAACAGACTACACCGTTGCATATAAGAATAATATCAATCCGGGAACGAACACGGCAGAAGTTATTGTGAAAGGAAAAGGCAATTATTCGGGAAAAGATGTTACGAAGAGATTCAGCATCCTGCAGATAACGGATGGAGCAGAAAATCTTGCAGACCTCAAGGGCGCAAAGATTGATAAAATTGATTCTGTGGTCTATAAAGGAGATGCATGGTATCCCGATTTTACGATTAATTTAAAGGATGGTTCATCAATAACGTATACACAAAATACGGATACTGCCGACGGTAAGGGATTGTATCGGAGAGTAGATGAAAAACCAATGAATATCAATGTGGCAGTTTCAAATAACATCAACAAAGGAACCGCGACAATCTTTGTAACAGGCGCACCGGATGCCAAGACGAATAAGGCAACAAGTATTAAGAAAACTTTTAAGATTACAGCGGCAGATATCAGCACGGCGAGCGTAACAGCGACAAAGGCAACATATGCAGTAAGCGGTGCAGTGCCTTCGTCCGTAACAGTTAAGTACGGTAAAGAAGAAAAGATACTGAAAGCGGACAAAGATTATACCATAAAGTATGCAAAAAATAAGACTGCGGGAGAAGGAAGCGTTACGATAATCGGAAAAGGCAATTATACAAAGAAGTGCGCTCCAGTTCCGTATACGATTGAAAAACTGGATATGTCAACGCTTAAGGTAGATGCAGTGACTGCGTTCTTCGGGGGAAAGCCGCAAAAGATAAAGGCAATGATAAATGATGGAAAAGGCTCTATGTTGAAAGAGGCGCAGTATCAATTGTCAGTTTATAAGGACGAAGACGGTAAGATACCATATACGGCAGACCTGTTTGAAGAAGTAGGCGAAACCATCTATGTAATTGCAACGGCAAAAGAGGGCGCCAAAGACCTTACAGGCAGCACATCGGCGGCAGAATTTAAAGTAGGAATTGATATCTCGAAAGCAACAATTGTTTCTGCGGCTACAGGAAAAGCTGTGACAAAGACATATACAGGAAATGCGATTGAACTTACAGGTGACGAGTTAAAAGTAACGCTCAAGGTGAAAGGTGAGCAGCAGCCACGAACGCTGTTTGTCGATCAGGACTATAAGATTGCGACACATTTCAACAATATCAACAAAGGAAGTGCAACCGTTGTGATACAGGGTATCAATGGTTACGGTGGCACAAAGGCAGTAAAGTTTAAGATAACGCAAAAGCCCATTGAAAACCTGAAAAAGTGGGAAGAAATGGCGAAAGCGTTTAAGGAAATAATGAATCGTTTATCAAATTCTTAAAGAAATTATATAAATGAGCTGTTGTAAAAGGAGATATGTAATCTGCTGGAGCAATGGCTTTTTATATAGTAAGTTCCTTTTCAATTCATGCGTTATTTTTGCATTTCATATCAGAGTTATTTGGAAAGGAAAAAGATGATTCATTTCACGGAAGTATCGGAAATATTTATCAGTCATTTTCGGTAACAGATCTTTATTCGACACTGGAAGAGAAAGCAGTGCACCTGTTATATTTTGTCACAAAAAACCATAGCTTTTATGACGGAAACGAAATAGTGAATAGTAACATTCCTGTTTCTATTATTAAAGTTACAGAGACGTGCGATATTGACTTTTCCTTTCCGAAAAAGTATAATGGAGTTTATGGGACAAGAAACGTCCCCATTTTATAGGAGGGAAAATATTATGAAAAAGAAATTATTGGCACTTTTGGTATCTGCTGCTATGGTATGCAGTTTTGCCGGATGTGGAAATGCATCAGGCGGTGCGGCAGATAACACATCAGGAAATGATGCAGCGGCAAACAATGCAGTAGAAAACAATACGCCGGCAGACAATGCAGCGCAAAACGATGCGCAGACAGAAGCTGCACCGGCAGAAACAACGGGAGATACATATAATATAGGTATCTGCCAGCTTGTACAGCATGACGCTTTAGATGCTGCAACACAGGGATTTAAGGATGCATTGATTGAAGAATTGGGAGAGGACAGCGTACATTTTGAAGAGCAGAATGCACAGGGCGATTCGAACACATGTTCTACAATTGTAAACAGCTTTGTTTCCAGCGGTGTTGATTTGATTCTTGCAAACGCGACGCCTGCACTTCAGGCAGCAGCAGCGGGAACGAATGAGATTCCTATTTTAGGAACATCTGTTACAGAGTATGGTGTGGCACTTGATTTAGATGATTTTGACGGCACGGTAGGCGGAAATATATCTGGTACTGCTGACCTTGCGCCGCTTGATGGACAGGCAGACATGCTTCAGGAGATTTTCCCGGATGCAAAGACAGTAGGACTGTTATATTGCTCCGCAGAGGCAAATTCACAGTATCAGGTGGATACCGTGAAGGGATACCTTGAGGAAAAAGGATATGAGTGCAAGTATTATGCATTCTCAGATTCCAATGATCTTTCCGCTGTAACGACAACAGCGTCCAATGAAGTGGATGTTATCTATGTACCAACGGACAATACAGTAGCAAACAACACAGAGATCGTATACAATATCTGTGTACCGGCGGGAGTTCCTGTAATTGCCGGTGAGGAAGGTATTTGCAAAGGCTGTGCGGTTGCGACACTTTCTATCAGCTACTATGATTTAGGTGTTGCGACAGGTAAGATGGCAGCAAAGGTTCTTACAGGAGAATCAAATATTTCTGAAATGCCTATTGAGTATGCGCCAAACTTTACAAAGAAATATAATGCTGCAATCTGTGAGGAACTGGGTGTTACAATACCGGATGGATATGAGGCAATTGAATAAAAAGATATGCATAAAAAATCAGTCGGCAGTGGGAATTTCTTTCCACTGCCTTTCTTGAAAATCAGAGATTTTGTACCGGATGGAGGAAGCCAATGAATATCATGAATTTGTTTAGCGCGATGCCAGGAGCGCTTGCCCAAGGTTTGATTTGGGGTATTATGGCAATCGGCATTTATATTACGTTTCGAATTCTTGACATAGCGGATTTGACAGTAGACGGATCGCTGTGTACGGGAGGCGCGGTATGCATTATGATGATGCTTTCCGGTCATAATGTATTTGTTTCTATGTTAGTGGCGACGTTTGCCGGAATGCTTACCGGACTTATGACCGGAATCTTTCATACGTTTATGGGAATACCGGCAATTCTCTCCGGTATTTTGACGCAGCTTGCCCTGTACTCCGTAAATTTAAAGATTATGGGAAAGTCGAATCAGGCGATTAATGTGGATAAATACAGCCTCTTGGTATCGCTGCGGTACATAAAAGGCGTTGTTTTTTATAAAAATACCATTTTTGTTGTAGCGGTTGCGATTGTGTTGCTTGTTGCAATTCTTTATTGGTTTTTTGGCACGGAATACGGATGTGCGCTGCGCGCGACAGGCTGTAACGGAAATATGTCAAGAGCGCAGGGAATTAACACGGATTTTGCAAAGGTGATCGGACTGATGATTTCCAATGGTTTAGTGGGACTTTCCGGTGCGCTGCTCTCACAATATCAAGGGTTTGCGGATATTAACATGGGGCGGGGCGCGATTGTGATTGGACTTGCTGCTGTGATTATCGGTGAGGCCGTGTTCGGAAAACTGTTTCGCAACTTTGGGTTCAAACTGATCGGCGTGGCGTTTGGTTCTGTGCTGTATTATATTGTTGTTCAGACAGTGATTTGGATGGGCATTGATACAGACCTGTTAAAGCTGCTATCTGCTCTGGTTGTGGCAGTGTTTCTTGCAATTCCTTATTGGAAAGGAAAGTATTTTCGCAAACCGGTTGTAAAGAAGGAGGAAAAGGACAATGCTTGAAATCAGAAATGTGACGAAGGTGTTTAATCCGGGAACAGTGAATGAGAAAGTTGCATTGAATAACTTTTCGCTTACTTTGGAGGATGGCGATTTCGTAACGGTAATCGGCGGAAACGGCGCGGGAAAATCCACGATGATGAATGCGATTGCGGGCGTATGGGCGGTAGATTCCGGACAGATTATCATTGACGGGGAGGATGTGACGAAACTTTCCGAACATAAACGGGCAAAATTTCTTGGACGTGTTTTTCAGGATCCGATGACCGGCACAGCGGCAACGATGGGAATTGAGGAAAACCTTGCGCTTGCAAAGCGTAGAGGACGCCGCAGGACGCTGCGGCCGGGAATCAACAAAAAGGAACGTGAAGAGTACAGGGAACTGTTAAAGATTCTCGGGCTTGGGTTGGAGGAACGGCTCACTTCCAAGGTAGGGCTTCTTTCCGGCGGACAGCGGCAGGCGCTTACGCTGCTTATGGCAGCTTTACAGAAGCCGAAGCTTTTGCTGCTTGACGAACATACTGCCGCGCTTGACCCCAAGACAGCGGCGAAGGTACTGGAAACGACAGAGTATATTGTAAATAAAGATAAGCTTACGACGTTGATGATCACCCATAACATGAAGGATGCTATTACGCATGGCAATCGCTTAATCATGTTAAAAGACGGGAAGGTTATTTTGGACATCAAGGGAGAGGAGAAGAAAAACCTCACCGTGGAGGAACTGCTTCATAAATTTGGGGAAGCAAGCGGAGAAGAGTTTACAAGTGATAAGGCAATTTTGGGGTAACTAGTTGACTGATCGTAATAGGACCATATTTTTGAAATACTTGTCCGGATTGATTGTCTGGATACATTGAAAAAGGTGTTCATTTTGGACACCTTTTGTGATAGTATAAGGATAGAAAAAAGAAATTTGTTCTGAAAAAACAGCTATACAATTGATGTGATATTGAGGATATGATAAAGTAGATAGGAGAGAATC
Organism: Lachnospiraceae bacterium; assembly: GCA_014804225.1. Classification (GTDB taxonomy): domain Bacteria; phylum Bacillota; class Clostridia; order Lachnospirales; family Lachnospiraceae; genus COE1. Next base: position 4,381 of record JAAVAF010000062.1, on the reverse strand, counting down.
AATATGAAACTGGTAGTTTTGGAAAAGGTGAGTTTGGGAACAGACCTTGATATCTCATTCTATGATGATTTTGGGGACGTTGTATACTATGAGAACACCACAGCAGACGAGGTAGCGGAGCGCGTGGCGGATGCAGATATTATTATTGCAAACAAGGCGCCGTTGAATAAGACAACCATCAGCGGAGCAAAAAACTTAAAGCTGATTTGTGAAACGGCCACAGGTTACAACAATGTTGACCTTGAATTCTGCAAAGCACACGGAATACAGGTTACAAATGTAATGGGGTATTCAACGCCTGTGGTGGCACAGCATACCTTTGCAATGGCGCTTTACCTTTTAGAAAAACTACCAATTTATGACACGTATGTCAAAAATGGAGAATACGAAAAATGCCCGATTTTTACGTGCTTCGAACCGTTTTTCACCGAGCTTGAGGGAAAGACCTGGGGCATTATCGGACTTGGGAATATCGGTAAGAGGGTCGCGGAGATTGCGAAAGCTTTTGGATGCCGCGTGATTTATTATTCGGCATCGGGAAACAACACGAATACAGATTATGAACGTGTGGATTTTGATACACTGCTTGCGGAAACCGACATTTTGTCACTGCATTGCCCGCTGACAGACAGAACGCAGAATATCATCAACGCAGAGGCGCTTTCCAAAATGAAGAAAACGGCGATTTTAATCAACGTGGCGCGCGGTCCTGTAGTGGATGAACAGGCGCTTTATGATGCGCTTATAAACGGAACGATAGCGGCGGCAGGTTTAGACGTACTGGTAAAAGAGCCGATTGCGGCGGACAACCCGCTTGGAAAGATTAAGGACAGCACAAAGCTTTTGATTACGCCGCATATGGCATGGGGCAGCCATGAGGCGCGCGAGCGCTGCGCAAAAGAGGTTTACCAAAATATCAAAAGCTATTTGAATGGACAAGAGAGAAACAGAGTGGTTTAGAAATGGAACAGGATTTAACAAAGGGCAATCTTTGGAAGCAGATATTCGTTTTCAGCCTCCCTTTGATGATTTCTAATTTATTACAAGTGTTATTTAATATGGCGGATATTGCCGTTGTCGGGCGGTTTGCAGGTTCTATCGCCTTAGGAGCAGTCGGTTCTACGACAACGCTTGTCACGCTGTTTACCGGGTTTTTAATTGGAATGGCGGGCGGCGTGAATGTATTGGTTGCCAGATATCTGGGCGCGAAAAAGCCAAAAGACGTAGAGGAAGCCTCGCACACGGCAGTTATCATCTGTCTGCTTACGGGAATTGTCATCATGGCAGTAGGACTGCTGTTTGCACATGGCATTTTGCAGCTTCTGCATACGAAGGACGAGCTGATTGCAGGAGCGACCTTGTATCTTCGGATTTATTTTCTCGGTATGCCGGCGCTTGCTGTTTATAATTACGGNAACGCGGTATTCAGCGCGGTGGGAAATACGAAAAAGCCGTTGTATTATCTGACGGCGGCAGGTATTATCAATATTGTACTNAATTTATTTTTTGTCATTGTGTGCAAANTGGACGTAGCGGGNGTTGCGCTGGCAAGNATNATNTCGCANTATATTTCGGCAATCCTGATTTTGATTTCGCTGTTTCGCAGTAAGGAGGCGTANGGACTTCGGCTTTCCAAGCTTCNTCCGAACGGAAAAAAGGCNTCCGCGATATTGACTGTGGGCTTNCCTTCCGCNGTGCAGTATGGTATTTTTCANCTTGCCAATCTGTTTATTCAGTTTGGCGTCAATACNTTTGACGCGACGATGGTAGCCGGGAANTCGGCTGCGGCAAATGCGGACGGANTGGTGTACGATGTGATGGCNGCATTTTATACGGCGTGNAGCAGCTTTATCGGACAAAATTACGGTGCNCGCAATAAGGACAGAGTNCGCAAAACTTATTTTATTACGCTGATCTATTCGTTTGGCGCGGGTGCGGTAATCGGAATTACGTTGGAGATNTTCGGNCGGCAGTTTTTGGGACTGTTTACGCCGGANACNGCNGTNATTGACGCGGGTATGAANCGGCTTNTNATTATGGGATNTTCNTACGCNTTTTCCGCATTTATGGATAANGCGATTGCNGCGTCAAGNGGACTTGGCAGGAGTGTTGTGCCGACGATTATTGTNATTATGGGTTCNTGNGTNTTTAGNATTNTATGGGTTTATACGATNTTNGCCCATTTTGNNACAATCCCGTCGTTGTATCTGCTCTATATTTTCTCATGGAGNATTACGGCGATTGTGGAAATGGCATACTTTCGAAGTATTTACCGCAGACATGTGGCGGTTNTATAACATTGTGAANAAANTCACATANAATGCTACAGCTTGTAGAGGGAGCATAAATATAGATGAAAAAAAGGAAATTGATTTTAGCGGTTATTATGATAACATTCCTGTTTGCCGCTTGTGGAAAGACACAAAAAATGCCCGTTTTATTGCCGGATAGGGCAGATATTATTTCCATTGGTGTTACTGATGGCGAAAAGTCGGCAGTTTCACCGAACACGGAAAAGGAAGCAACAGAATTTATAGATGCGTTCTATGCGATTTTGGTGGATATGGAAACGACCAATAAAGAATCTGTGACGGACGCGCCGACGAATAAAGACTATATTATGATAAATTTGAATTGTGACGACAAAGGAACGACACTTTTTTATTATAAAGAAAATGGAATAGAATATGTGGAGCAGCCGTATCAAGGCATTTATAAACCAAAAACGTCATTGGAAGAAAAGATATCGGAGTTATTTGATTTGGCGGACGAAAATCTGCCTGCGATTATTACGTTTCAGGCTATTGTGCTGGAGGCGTCGGATCTGTCTGTTTTAGTGACGCCTGTGGAAGACTCCGCGGAGTTAGTTTCGTCAGACCAATTCAGTATACCGAATAAAGAAGAAATTGAATTGCAGGAGGGCGATATTATAGAAATCGAATATGACGGTTCGATTATGGAATCATATCCGGCACAATTAGGGGAAGTGTATCGGATTACTTTGATAGAACAGGCAGAAGCTAAAACTATGTGGGATAGGATCCCGATGGTAAAAATCAATGATAAATTGTACTATGATACAGGCAGGGAAAGCACTGCCGAAGGGCGTTGCGGCAATATGGACGGACAAATAACGTCAACGGTTGACGGCTCTGAAATTCCGACGGAAAATAATCAATCTAATTTTGGCAGCGGATTCGGGTATCAGTACGGTATGGATGACACAATTGAGATTTATATGAATGACAAGTGGTGTGTCTTTGAATATAGGGAAGAAAAATAATAAATTTTATCTATATTTTAAAGAGCATGAAATAGAACACTCACAAAAAATTGAGATTGAAGGGAGTACAATGAAATCTCCAAAAATTAAAACATGGCAACATGAAATAACGGGTTTTGATGGAAATACAATTTTATTTGGTGTCAATATATTTGATTATAAATGGAAAAGTACTCATAAATTTGCGGAAGTTTGTGACCCTCTATATGGTCAGGAATATAAATTTCCCATCTATACAGTTATTATCGATGGACAGGAACAGGAATTTGCCGCCGGAGAGTTTAGCAATTGCGTTTGGGGATTTTATCTTTTAAAATATTGAAATTGTTTCCCGATAGGGAATTATATAAAAGAAAACGAAAAGGAGACATTGATTTATGGAAAAAATTGCAAGCTTTACAATCGACCACATCAAATTACAGCCGGGCGTGTATGTTTCAAGGAAGGATAAGGTCGGTGAAAACACGATTACTACGTTTGACCTTCGCATGACTTCACCGAATGAGGAACCGGTAATGAATACTGCTGAAATGCACACGATTGAGCATTTGGCGGCAACTTTTTTGAGAAATCACAAGGAGTATGGAGAAAAGACAATTTATTTTGGACCGATGGGGTGCCGTACAGGATTTTATCTTTTGCTTGCGGGCGATTATGCGTCAAAGGATATTGTGCCGCTGATGGTTGAGATGTATGAGTTTATCCGTGACTTTAAGGACGAGGTTCCGGGGGCAAGCCCGAAGGACTGCGGTAATTATCTTGATATGAATCTTGGCATGGCGAACTATCTTGCGAAGAGATATCTTGACAATGTGCTTTACGATATTAAGGAAGAGAGACTTGTTTATCCTGACTAGACACGAAAGCACGACGGATAATAAATTATTGAATCATAAACGAAAGGGAAAAGCAAGTTTGTGCTGAAGCTTTCATATAACAAAAGCGTATACTTTTTGTTGTCGAGAATTTGCAGACAGAGAAAGCAATTTGGTGATATGTCAAGAGTAAATTGAAAAAGAAATAACAAAAAAATTAGTAAAAAGGGTACAAGAAAAAGACCTGTGGTAAAACCGCAAGAAAAAAGTGTCAAAGTGCGAT
>JAAVAF010000061.1 GCA_014804225.1 Lachnospiraceae bacterium | reverse complement strand
GTCAAAAAATGCGTCACAAGCACGGAAACCATCGTGAGCGCCTCCACCCAGCCAGTCGAAAAGCAGAACAGGGCAAAGAAAAAAAGATATACCGCAAATGCCGCAATATTGTACCCAATAGTCCAAAAACAAAGCGCTGCCAAAAGAAACGCGCAGATTAACGCTCCTGCTCTCTTTAGTGCCGTCCAAATCGTTTCGCGCTTTGTGTTCTGAATACTTAACACCGTGATAATACCTGCCGTAGCCGAATACTTTAATCCCAGTCTGTCTGCAAGTACAATCGCAAGCACGGCAGCAAGCGATATTTTAAAGCTCTTTTTGAGTGTTTCCATGCAATCTCCTTACTGTCCCAGTCGTTTTACAATGCGAGCATTTTGCGAAACCGATTATCAATATCTGCATAATCCTTTTTTAGAGAAATCGGACGGTAATCTCTGTTTAAAAAACAATGAGAACTTGTTCCCGTAGTCGTCAATTCGCCTGTTGCAGCATTGGTAAACGTATACTCCAAATTCATTTTAATTCCCGAATACCGCACCACTTTTACATGAATAATCACGTCGTCATCAAAATGCACCATACTCCGATATTCACAGGATACCGAAAGCACTGGAATGATAATTCCCATTTCCTCCAACTCTTTATAAGGCACTCCACATTGACTCATAAAGTCAAGTCTCGCCTCCTCCATCCAACGGATATAATTGGAATGGTGAATAATGCTCATTTGATCCGTTTCATAATATTGTGCGTGATGTACATATGGTTTTATACTGATTTCGCTCATTTTTTCCTCCGTATTTCAAAACGATACCGTTTTACTGTTTCTTTCTAACCAAAAGTGCAAACAAAGCCACCGACAACCCAATGATCAGGCCACCCACAACCGTAAGAAGCCACCAAAAACCGTCCCCAACCTTTCCGGCAAGAAATACGGACGTTGGTCCGTCTGCCCCGCCTATAATCGTGATTGCTGCCGCCTTCTTTGTCATAGATGTCACGCCCACGCAAAAAATCACAGCGCCCACTGCCGCCAACACGCCTGTTAATACCTTTTTCATCTTTATAACCTTGCTCCTTCCTAATTTCGAAAAATTTAATGTGAATTTATTCACAATGTTATAAAACACAACCTTTCTCCTAACTCTGGATTATTTTCATACGGTAAAATTCACCTTCCAGTGCCATCAATTCCTCATAGGTTCCGTACTCCACGCAGCCTCCGTTTGCAATGACTGCAATCTTATCCGCCTCGCGGATTGTGGAAAGCCTGTGCGCTACAATAAAGGTTGTCCTTCCCTTGACAAGATTGTTGATTGCCTCCTGAATCATTTTCTCCGAAATACTGTCAAGCGCGGAAGTTGCCTCGTCAAGCACAATAATTTTCGGATTTCGAATAAGTGCTCTCGCAATCGCAATCCGCTGTCTTTGTCCGCCAGAGAGCTTTCCACCGTGCTCGCCTACTTGGGTATCCAGTCCGTTTGGCAGATTCTCTATCAAATCCACAAGGTTCGCTGCCTTTACAACCTCATACAAATGCGCTTCAGTGACATTCTCGCATCCGTATGTAATATTCTCCCGAATGGTTCCGGAAAATAAAATCGAAGTCTGTGGCACAACTGCAAGATGCTCTCTGTAAGTTCGCAAATCGAGCGTTCTCATGTCCTGACCATCCAAAAGCAGTGTTCCGCTCTCCGCCATATGAAATCCGATTACCATGTTTAGGATTGTCGTCTTTCCGGCTCCCGATTCCCCGACAAATGCAATCGTTTCACCCTTATCCACATGCAGATTGAACTCATGAAGTACGCTGTTTTCACTGTTTTTATAGTGGAAGCTCACATTTTGGAAATCAAAAACGCCTTCTACACGTTCCAGCTTTTCTTTTCCTTCATTTTGTTCCACGTCCTCAGACAATAATACCTCTCCGATTGAGTTTACAGACTCTATTCCTTTTGTGATTGTCGGAAGAAGCGTCACGATTGCCGATACCTGATTAACCACTGTTGCAAAATAGCTTTGATAAAGTGTGATATCTCCGACCTGTATGCTTCCCCTGACGGCAAGATATCCCGTAAAGGCAAGACAGACCACCTGAAAAATCTGAAATACCGCCCAGCCGACAGAACCAAAGAGCGCCTGTACCACATCAAGCCGATACCCCTTTTCCGCCACCGTAAGAAGCTGTCCGCTCATCTTATCCGCTTCCTTATCCTCAAGCGCATGCGCCCTTGTCACAGGAACAAGCTGAACCATCTCCATAATACGCGCCGACGTTTCCTCCATTTCTTTACGAAACTCTGTATTGCGTTTTCTCATAACATTTCGAAATGAAACCATCGTGATTGCCGCCACGGGTGCCGCAAACACAAAAAACACAAGCACTGTTTTACTTTTCGTGCCTGTCACAACAAGCGCAACCGCAATATTGAGCGCAATATTTAAGATACTTAAAAACATCTGTGTGGAAAGCGTTTCGACCGCCTCCACATCACGCATGATTTTTGAGTGCAATCGCCCCGACTGTGTTTCCACATGGTACGCAATAGACAACTGCTGGAGTTTTCGCACAAGCGCTTTTCGAAGCCCCGTTTCCACATAGCGCGTGGCAAGACTTTTATAAGACGTATAGAGATAATTCATCGGCACGTTAATCGCAATCAAAAGCCCCTCAAACACTGTATAGAACACAATATTTCTTACAGTGTCAGGATTTTGTGTCGTCACATCATTGATAATATTTGCCGTCACAATCGGCAGCACCCACACACAAGCGTGCTTGATAAAAAAACAGATGACCGCCAAGACAAACTTATGATAATTCCCCCGATATAGCGAGATCAAAATCTTCATCGGATGCCCTTTGTGTCTGCGGTAGCTCTCTATAAACCAGTTCTCTGTGTCAAAGCTCTTTCTTGGAGCCATCTTTCTACCAAAATTTTTCATAATTGTCACTTTCTAAAAAATGCCGCATCTAAAGCATTTTTCTGTACGAAACTTTTCATACTACACTAGCATTAAAAATGCACCTAAATTTCCGCGTTTTCCCTTACTTGCCCTGTGGCTGAACAAAAGTTTCGGATTGCAGCAAGTGCACACGTCCGTTACTTCTATGTTTTCATCCGGCACACCCGCATCGCGAAAGACCCTGAAATTTGCATACCACAAATTCAACTGATATTTTCCGTTTTCTTTTTGATAAAAAAGGCAGTCCTCGATATCCTTTTTTGTCATTTCACTGCGATAACGTAAAAGAAATTCCCTTGCCATATCGTCATTTCTCGGAAATGCCTCCGCAAAGGCAAGCGCTACGTCCTCGCTGACTTCATAACAATTTTGACAAATAGAAGGTGCGATTGCAACGTGCACATTTTCCGCTTTTGTACCGAATTCTTTTGCCATACAGTCTAATGTAACCTTTCCCATTTTTCCAACTGTTCCTCGCCAGCCTGAATGCGATAAGCCTATCGCGTGACTGACTGGGTCAATAACGAATAACGGCACACAATCCGCAAAAAAGGTTGCAAGTATGATTCCCTTTTCATTTGTGATAAGGCCATCCACATCAGCGTAATCGAGTTCCCGCACAATGCCTTTTCCCTTATCGTCGGCAGTCACTCTACGCACATTGGTGGTGTGTGTTTGCTGAGAACACACAATATCCTCGACTTTTTTTCCAAAATGCGTGGCCGCTCTTCTAAAATTTTCGTCAACGTTTTCTTTTTTATCACCTTGCGAATAACTGAAATTCAGTGACGCTGTATGCCCTGTACTCACGCCTCCCATTCTTGTCGAAAAAAAGTGCTCCACAATCCCTGTCGTTTCGATTCCGTCAAATGTGAAATACGCCATCTCTTGACTGTCTTGGTCAAATCGAAGTTTGCACGTATTTCTTGTTCCATGTCTGACAATCGTTTCTAACATTCCAATCTCCCATACTGCCTATATCAATCTTATGTATAAATATGCGCAAATGCATTTTTATACCACGTGATTATTTCTCCCTCTATCGCTACCACATCATAGCGCACCGCCGAAAATTCTCCCATTCCATGTGTCATGCGATAATAATCAGCTACTTTGCAGATTGTTTTTTGTTTCGCGAAATTGACCGCCTCCGCCGGATTGCCCTTATCGTCGTCTTTTCGATACTTCACCTCAATAAATATCGTATATTCGCCGTCTTTCCCAATCAAATCAATCTCTCCGCGGCGGTTCCTGTAATTGCGCTCCAATATTCGCACACCGTGTTTTTGCAGATATGCTGCCGCCACCTGTTCATACGCCGCACCCTTTTTCCTGGTGTTCATTTTAATCCCTCATTCCGCCTTGTGCGGGCTCAAATAGAAATGAAAAACGCTACTCTTTGCGTTTTTCCTGTGTGAAATTTAATACTTCTTAGGCAGTGTATAAATCGAATTTTTCGATTTGCTACCTTAGAAGTATTTTTCACACTATACTCCCATATCGTTATTTTGTTAAATCACTTTGTCTTTTGGTGTGCCGCTATCTTTGATTTGATTTTATCCATACCATCCACAAAAATGAGAATCTCTGCGACTACCTCATAAAGCTCCGGTGGTATCATGTCACCAATCTGTAATTTGGACAGCGTATCTGCCAACTTATCGTCTCTGTGCACCGGCACTTCTGCCTGTTTTGCCTGTTCAATAATTTTCTCAGCAAGCGCGCCGCGCCCCATCGCAATCACTCGCGGTGCATTATCCGCAGGATCATATTCCAACGCCACAGCCTGTTTTACTTTTTTATTCTTGTCCTCAGCCATTATTACGCAAATCCCCCCAATTTTATACAACTTGCGAATTCTCGACAACGAAAAGCGTCAGCTTTTTGTTGTATGCATTCCCTCTGCACAATATTTGCAAAACGAATAAATTCGTTTATGAAAAATCTTTGATTTTTCATTTTATGCCCTAGTATCAAATGTCTGATAACTAAGCACTGCACTTCCCGCTGCCACCTGTTCCTCGATATGTTCAAGCACAGTCTTATCTTCCTCTTTTTCCAAAATCATATTTTTGCAACTATAACCTTTTTTCTCAAGCCGCGCACTCAACTCCCCAATATGCTCTTTAACAAGTGCGATTGAGTCCTCATCCAGATAAAATTTCGTTGTAATCTGACTTCTCTGCGTCTGTAACGCTATACTGACATCAAGGGAACCGAGATGATCCATATCAAGATGCAAAAACGCGGTGAGCATTCCGTCTTTGTGCGCCATATTCTTCTTGTTGGTATACACATACAAATCCCCGTGTGCCTGTGAATCACCAAACTTTAACGGCAACTGCACATAATTGAACATCTGGTTCATATGATTGATAAATTCCACATTTTCTGCAATATTTCCCATCGCTTTTGTCTGCGATGCGTTTGCAGACTGTGCATCAGACGATTGCATCGCTTCATTCATCAGTTTTGAGAGCTGGTTTGACTCCTTTAAAAGTTTACTGTAAAACTCCTCAACCTTTCCTTCTCTGGAAATCTCCTCGGGCGTAATGCTCCAGCGCTTTTGCAAACCATCTTTTAACAGACTTTTAAACGGCTCCGAGTCAAAAATTTTTGCTTTTTGCTCTGCCGTCAAGCTTTTTCCGATATCCGTGTTGGTCAAAAGTTGTTTGATGTCCTTAATATCCGCCTTACCGCTTTTGATATCGTTTATCACGCTCTCGGGCACATTCTGAGGATCCTCTCCCTTTAATCGGTCAACCAACTCCTGAAACGTTTCTTTTGTTTGTGCCTCGAAAGTCTGCGGCTGTTTTACTGCATAGGTGTCCGTCTCTTTGACATTTTCATTGACTATGTCAGTCATTTTATTCTCAACAGGTTGATTCTGATTTTCATTCCCTGCAATCTGTACACCATCTTTTTGTATCGTTCCATTTTCCGATACCTTTTGTGCATTCTCTGTACCGATATTTACCGCCGTTTGATCATTATCATTTGTGGCTACAGTCACACTGTTTTCGGTCGTTTGATTATTTTCCACCGCCACATTTTGTTCCGTTTTAGAAACAACCGCCCCCTCATCCGCATTCTCCTCAGTCAAAAGTGTAAGCACCTGTTCCATAAACTTTGCACCGTTTTCAAGCGCAGCCGGATTCCCCGACAAAGCAGCGCCCTCATGCGCTCCCTGTCCGACAATACTGTCATATGTTTTCACAAGTTCATCGGCGGCTTCCTTAACACCGTCCAAAATCTTGTGCTCTAAATTATGATAATTTTGTAACTGCTTTGCATTCTCCTCCGTAATCGGCATCTGCAATTTGTTGAGTTCTATAATATTGGAAAGATTCACCCTCGGATTTTGCAACGCCAGCCGATTATACGTCATAAGCGTGTTTTTATCAATTGACATACCGTTTTCAATCAGTTTTGCCACAAGCTGTAAATTCTTTTCATTCACTGCCATATTTGCCGCGCGAAGTGCCGCCTCACCTACACGGAGCATTTGCGAATTGCCGTCATATACAGGTTTTAACACCACACGGTTATCTTTATTGGACTGCACCTGTAAATTGAGCACCTGTCCCAACGCCACCTGCACATCACGTTCAAGCTTTGCCGTCAAATATTGACCGTTCATAAGCTGTATCTGCACGTCCTCCCCATTTACCGAGGTGATCTCGCCCTGAAAGGTATCGCCCGCCTTTAGCTGCGTCACATCTGCACTCTGTCCGCCTGAGGTCCCGCTGCCCGCCGTTCCCGTACCTGAAACGCCACCCATATAACCTCCTACATTTCCCGTATATCCGCGTGAAAATCCCGATAAAAAGCTGTCCAT
>JAAVAF010000060.1 GCA_014804225.1 Lachnospiraceae bacterium | reverse complement strand
TTCATATGCTGGCTGTATGGTACTATGAATATAGTGTTCATCGGTGGCGAGATTAATGTGGTGCTGAGAATGTATGTAGAGTATAATTATAATTATAGAAATGTATATGAGTATTACAAAGATGAGTATGAGGGGGATTTACTCAAAGGAAATGTGTTTGAACTCCTAAAAAGAAAGTGAGCAGCGCCGCGTGAAGCGACGCTGTAACATAAGACAATTCGAAAGTATGATGTCCGTTGTTTATTCACTGGTAATAATGACATATGCAGAAGAGATGTAGGCATCTTCTCCGTTATAGAGAATATGTGTCCAACCGACGTCAAGGACTTCTATAATGTCAAAGGTTGTATCCGCATCGACGGTTTCGAGCACTTTTCCGTCCTCAGAGGGGGCATTTCGTATGTTTACCCTTGTTGAGGTTTTTCCTTGCATCGGTGCAGCAGAAGTTTCTTCTTGTGTAGGCGTATTATCTACATCGGGCAGTTCTAATACATCATTGTTTGTCGCTATTGTGCCCGCAAGATTGAAATCGCCGGGATTTTCCGTGATAATTGCGGATTCGAGGTCTGCTGTTTCAATATAGCGCGGCCGCCGTACAATGCAGAAGATTAAAAAACAGATCGATACACATAAAACTACAATAATTCCCATGAGTATATTGCTGATAGTTTTTTTTCTCATATTGCGCCTCCGGTAATTTATTTTGTATTCATTAGATTATCGAGTATAATGGATAGTATAGCGTATGAAGAGCGAATTGGCAAGAAATTGCGCGATATTAATAATATTGTAATAAAATTGCAAAAAAAGACATCTTTGTTGACAAGACAGCAGATTTTTGATAAAATAATATTCGGTGACGACAGCTTTGCTGTTTGCAATCAGCTGATGTGGCACAGGTGGTAGCGCACCTCATTGGTAGTGAGGAGGTCACGGGTCCGAGTCCCGTCATCAGCTTAAAAAAAGCCTAGATTTTTCTAGGCTTTTTCTTTTTTGTGTTGCATTTCGTATTGCATTTTTTAATCCGTATCAGATGCAGGCAACGGTGCAGCTGCTTCCTGTGCAGCCGCGGCAGCCGGATTTGCCCTTAGCTGCATCTCAAGGATTTGCTGCTGTAAAAGCTCCTGAGAGTTTGGCAGTGCGAAGAAGGCGGCGTTATGCGGACACATTTGCGTTGCGTCAACGGCATCGGGATCTGCTTCTTCAGTAGTTAGCGCACTTGCAAGATAATTATCCTGCAGTCTTGCCGGAATCGTTTCTACGATTGATGCGTTTTTAAACGGGCATTCTTCCGTAGCAGTCAATCCCGAATAAGAACATACATTTGAGAATGAATGTACATCGCAATAGCCTGTAGGAACAGTGCCTTCCGCAAAGTATTCTGTACTGACGCTGCCGTCACAGACACCCGCGATAGGAAGTCTGCCGGATTTTGAACATACCCTTGCCGATACAATGCCGCTTGCCATAGGGAACGCTTTGTATTCAAGGTTTTCATGTATCTGTGACATGACAGCTCGCCACATTTTTTTTGAAAGATTTTTTTCACCGGATGAGGTCATATTGACATTGTTGTCATAGCCAGTCCATGTGGTGGCTGTATAGTAGGGCGTAAAGCCAGAAAACCATACGTCCTTGTAATCGGAAGTTGTACCTGTTTTTCCGGCAATCGCCATGTTGCCGAAGTTCACTGAGCCTCCGGTACCGGAAGTAACAACGTCCACCATCGCGCTTGTCAGCAGCCATGCAGTCGATTCTTTAATAACCTGTGTCGATTCGGGCACTGTGTTGTCAATCAGCACATTACCATCATGATCGACAATCTTGGTATACAGCTTCGGCTTGATATAGGTGCCGTGATTTGCAATCGCTGCATAGGCGGCGTTTAATTCCATGTTTGTGACGCCGTCTGTGATACCGCCGAGCGCAAGCGGCTGACCAATATCGGAAACAATAGTTCCGTCACTTTCCACGCGCTTGTCAACGAGTGTGGAAAAACCGAAGTTTTGCAAATAATCAAAACCAAGCTGCGGTGAAATCTGTGTGAGCGTTTTGACCGCTACAATGTTTGCAGATTGTGCGATGCCGTAGCGCAGGGTTAAAAGACCTCTGTATGAGCTGCCCCACCAGTTTCGAACGGGGCGTCCGCTTGCGTAATTGAATGGAGCATCATTTTGCACATCCGCAAGCGTGAGTCCGGCGCTGTCTAAGGCCGGTGCGTAGGTGGAAACTACTTTGAACGTAGAGCCGGGCTGACGCGTTGTGTTGGAAGCACGGTTTAAAGTACGGCTTGCTGTTTTTGCTCCGCGTCCGCCGACCATCGCAACGACGTATCCAGTTGATTGATCTTCAACTGTGATGGAAACCTGTGGCTGCGGTGTGAGCGTTACCCGTTCTCCGTCCACTTTGTCGTCTTTTGACATGACCTCTGCCTTATAGTTTTCAATTGCTTCGTATGCGTCCTCTGGTGAATTGTAGAGGAGATTGAAAGAGGAATTGAACTGTCTGTAATAGCTGCGGAACATTTCCGTGCTGTGATTTTCCATTTCCCCGTTTGCTTTTTCAACCGTGAGGACATAGTTTAAGTACCATTTCGTATTTTCCGGATAATTTTCCTCGTTTTCGTACACTTCATCGCAGATTGCCTGAATGTCTGGATCCTGTGTTGTGTAAATGCTCAAGCCGCCACTGTAGAGGAGTTTGTATGCCTGTGTTTCGTTGAAGCCTTTGATTTCCATAAGGTCAGTTAAAACCTGTTCCGTCACTTCGTCCACAAAATATGTATAGACTGAATTTGCTTCACTTTCCTCGTTTACGGCAGCAATTCGACTATACACATCATCGGCAACTGCCTCGTCATATTCATCCTCTGAAATATAACCCTGATCTTTCATCTTCTTCAACACGCTTTGGCGTCTTTCGACATTTTTGTCGGGGTGCGTAATGGGGTTGTATTTTGAAGGATTTTGTGTAATTGCAGCAATTACGGCACACTCGGAGAGCGTAAGCTGATAAGGCTGCTTGTTGAAATACCGTAATGATGCGGATTTTACGCCAAGTGTATTCTGACCAAGATTGATTGTATTCATGTAAATCTCAAGAATTTTTTCCTTGGACATTTTCTTTTCAAGCTCCATCGCAAGATACTGTTCTTGTATTTTTCGCCTGATTTTTTGGATTGTGTTTTCATTTTCCCAGTTATCAAATACGTTGTTTTTGATCAGCTGCTGCGTAATGGTGGACGCACCTTGGGCGGAATTACCTTTTGACCGTACAAATTCAAAGCCGGCACGCATGATACCCTTTAAGTCAATGCCGTTGTGCGTATAGAAACGCTCGTCCTCGATTGCGACGAATGCATCGGCAAGGTCCTGTGGAATTTTGGTCATATCCTCGTAACTTCTGTTCGAATTTGCAGCAACAAGTTTCGTGACTTCATTACCCTTGGCATCGTAGACAACAGTAGCATAGCCCGTTGGCAGAACCGATGCAGGGTCAATGTCGGGCACGGATGAGAGAATTCCCTTGAACATGCCAAGTCCCAAACAAATACCGACAACTGCCATGGAGAGCATGGCAACCAGTATAAGCTTTAAGGCTGTGACAACAACCATTTTTTTCAGTTTTATTTTTTTTGAAGTCAGGGATTTCTGGATTTTGGAAATTCCTTTTTTTCCGTAATTCATCAAGTCACCTCCGAATATATAATCCTATAATGCGATATCGCATTAAGCGGTGTGTACGAAATTTTGAAAAATCCGTATACCATAGATTCTATTCATTATAACAAATTTTGGTATTGAAATAAAGGTTTTTTTTCATTATAGCCCTATGACTTACTTTTTATACAGGTATATGGTATAATGTCGATAGACATTATACTACGCCCGAATGGGCATAAAAATACCGTAATTGCGAAGCAATTATGGTATAATGTCAATAGACATTATACCCGCCCGAATGGGCATGAATTTACCATAATGAATCGAAGCATCTTACTTATATATAGGAGAAATGGGAATGGCAGAAAAAATGGAATATGATGACTTTTTGCTGCTTGTAAAGGGCGCGGAAGCGGAGATTGTGGAGAAAAAATCACGATTTATTGCGACAATCCGTCCTGTTGCAAGCGAGGAAGAGGCAGCAGCGTTTATCGATGAGATGAAAAAGAAATATTATGACGCACGGCATAACTGTTCGGCATTTGTAATCGGAAGTAAAGCAGAGCTTACAAGAAGCAGCGATGACGGAGAGCCGAGCGGGACAGCGGGACGTCCGATGCTAGAGGTGCTTTTAGGAAGTGGGATCAGAAATATTGCGGTGGTCGTTACCAGATATTTTGGCGGGACACTTCTGGGCACGGGAGGGTTAGTCAGAGCTTACTCGGGCGTTGTAAAGGAAGCGCTTGCACTGTGTGAAACAGCACGGCAGCATTTTGGCGTGAAACTGAAAATAACGACGGATTATAATGGTGTTGGAAAGATACAGTATTTGCTTGCTAGTAAAAATATCGGGGTTACAGATAGCACGTATGCTGCGGACGTGGAAATGACGGTCATCTCTCCGATTGAGGAGTATGACCGTCTGTGTAAAGAAATTATAGAGGCGACAAGCGCGCGTGCCGTTTTAGAGGAAGTAGAGAGGCTTTACTATATGGAATAGGAAAGCAGTTACGGCTCCGCAATACGGCTGACGCCCACGAATATTTCCGATATTTTATACCATGTCGGGTAGTCTACAATACCATTTGCAGGAAGTCCAAAGATGCGTTGGAAGGTACGGACCGCATCAGCAGTAGCACTGCCGAAAATACCGTCTGCTGCAATTTTGGGGAGAGCAGGGTAGTTCTGCGCGATGCGGTTTAACTGCTCCTGCATCTGCTGTACTTTTTGACCGGATGAGCCAATGGTCAAATCGTAGCCCGGCCACGATGAAGGAACGCCCGAAATATAGGAGGTTGAATTGATATACATATCGCTTCCATAGTAATAGTGTATAATTTCAATCGGCGTGTAGCCCTGGTCACCAAGATATTTGCTGCCCCATTGAGAAAGTCCTTTGCATGTAGTACGGTTGCCGTCACAGTATGAGGTGAATATGGGTTGGCGCACACCTGGGCGTGATAAGTAGTTTGAAAAGATGGAGTCGACGATACGGCTTACGTTTTCGTAGATATTTCTGCCGTGGATCCATTTTTGGTCGTAGGCGGTGGAAGAGGTGATTGTAAAGTTATATCCCTGGTTCCGGTACCATTCCGTATATAGATTCGAGTAGAATTAAAAAAGTTCTGTATAGGGAGATTTTGATACAATTGGAGCCAAGAAAATACAGAACCAGTAACCAACCATATACAGTAATAGGATTATAGTATATACTGGTGTTACAAAAAGGGCAGGACAAGTTGTTTCTGCCTTTTTTGTATATTCATAATTTATTGCCAAATTGCCAATTTATATTGTTAAAGTGTGCCTGTAGATCTGATCTAAAAATAAAAGAGTTAAATGAAATATGTGTCAAAAAGGATGCCCTGTTTGATATGCGTTTGTATTCGGTGATGAAAACCATACCGCTTTGAAATGGTATGATTTTATATCTGGTAATAAAAATGATAAAAATATAAAAGTGCACTTAACCGAAAATGTTAAAAATGAAATTGCATTTAATACCTTTCGTAAAAAACAGTATGCTGGATTAAGTTTATATATTGTACAGTATATGAATTTAATTCGGCATTTTATTTTATGGAAATCATTTATTACAGAATATAGATTCAGTATTTTTAACGTGAATTGGAATTACGGTTATAAAAAATTTATATAAGGGGAGGTTTCGATACATGGAAGTAAAAGGTATAAGCAGTAATGTATACGGATACATAAGGGTGAGTACGGAAATACAGGCAAAACAAGGGTATTCATTAGCCGAACAGCGTGAGGAAATTGAAAGTTACTGTAAAACCAAAAACTACAACATAATAAAAATATTTTGTGACGAAGGTATTAGTGGTGCAAAAGCGAATGAGGACGAAATGAGTATAGACAGGGAAGGGCTTCTTGATATGCTTTCATCATTGAAAGAAAACAGTATACAGTATGTAGTTGTATTGAGTACAAGCAGGTTGTGGAGGTCAGATTTTGTAAAAATATTAATACAGCGAGAATTGAAAAAGAATCATGTTGATATTAAAGCGATTGACAGGGAAAGTTATTCAATATATACGCAGAATCCAAGTGAGGTACTTGTAAATGGAATGTTTGAACTGCTTGATGTATATGAACGGCTGGAGATAGCCTTAAAACTAAAACGTGGGCGTATACAGAAAGCAAAAGAGGGAGGATATGCAGGGGGCGGCGCACCGTTTGGCTATAGTTGCAGGAGAGGGGCTAAACAGTTTATCATAAATGAAGAAGAGGCAAAAGCAGTACAGAGAGTATTTAATTTAAGGCATTCATTTCCCGATATGACATTACAGAAAATATCGGATTACATGAATTTAGAAGGATATAAAGGGCGAAACGGTGCAAAGTTTAACGTGATGTTGGTTAAAAGGATTCTTGACAGGGAGGAGTTTTATAAAGGGAAATACCAATACAGTGGAATAGAGAGTAAAGGCAGTCATGAGGCAATAATAAAGGAATGGGATATCAGCAGAAGTACATTTTACAGAAAAGTGGCAGATCATGAGGAAGAGGATAAACCAATAGATTTTGGATAAAGAAAAAAAAAAAAAAAAGGTTGAAAT
>JAAVAF010000059.1 GCA_014804225.1 Lachnospiraceae bacterium | reverse complement strand
TCATTTTCAGCTTCCAAAAATGTCACTATGCCGCCAAGCATATATTGTGCATCCTCTATCACAGTCCATGCCAGCTCAATAAGCTCTTTTCCAGTAATCTTGTTATTTACACCATTCGTATAATTTTTCCCAAGCTGGGCAATCAGATAGGCTGACATAGTATATGTATCTGAACTCTCGTCCAGTTCGCTGATACGCAACAGTTTTCTTTTCGTGGTATTGCTTACGGTTTCACCCCTGACTGACAAAGGCTTTAATGCAAGGGTAAAATATCCGAGCAGTTCCTTACTTTTCACAGAAAACACAAGGTATGTAACTGACTGGCTCTTTTTGGTAAATTCCACTGCGTTCTTCTTTAAAAAATTCGCCACATCCGGGTTCTTCGGGCATGAAAAACCGGAAAGCACCCTGGCAAGCATTGGCTCTCCGGCTTTACTATCACTTCCTAATGCCAGATAATCACGAATGTTGATATAGAAAAACTTATCATTGATCTGCATTCGCTTTCTCCCATTCTTTCATGAATTTTCTCAGTTCCTCTTCCCCTTTGATCTGCCTTGCAGCTATGGGAGTACGTTCAGGACGGTTTTTGGCAGATTCTTCAATCGCATTGATAAACATCTCCACCTGTTCCTTGCCGGAAATGACAAAATTCTTTGTGATACTTGAAGTTGCCATAATAAACACCTCCTTTGCTAGTATGGTTCTTCTGTTACAATTCATACTTTTCTACTTCTATTTTATTATCTTATATAGGTTAATGCAACAAAACTTTTATGAATTTTTTATAACTTATTTTCTGCTTGCTATCCTTCCGGTTCAGAGGTAATATACGACAATACGGAAGGAGGGATTGGATGGAAACGGAATCTGCACTGTACCAGCTCATTGGCATCCGCATAAATGGCGTCATGAACGGCATCACAAGCAGTGACGGGCAATATCAGGAGATCGTATCACGACCACCAAGCAAGGACATTGGACGAGCTTGCAGATTGAATAAACAAATTCAAGTAAAAACTATTAATTTATTTTCATTTAATGGTATCACTTCAAACGAACATAATATGTCCCCTTTCCCGAACCTTCCCTTTTTAATTCTCCTGTCTTTACCAGCTTTCTCAGTGCCCCTTCAACAGAACTTACACTGAGTGCCGGACATAGCTCTCTTATATCCTGCTTCGTAAACTTCCCAATCTTATTTAGCGTTGCCTTTCTTACAATATTGATTGCAGGCATTTTTTCTTCCACAATTGAAAATCTGTTATCAAAATCCTTGTATGCGGCAAGAAGCGCACCTAAAAGATATTTGATAAAGGGTAGCGCATCCTCTGCTCCTTCATGCCAGCCCTCCTGCGCCCTGCCGAGCGCGTCATAATACAAATCCTTGTTTCCTGCGATTTTTGCCTCTAAAGAAATGTATTTGCCCACATAAAAGCCATTGCGGTATAAAAGCAGTGTGGTGAGCAGTCTGCTCATTCTGCCGTTCCCGTCATTAAAGGGATGTATACACAAAAAATCATGAATAAAAATCGGTATGACTATCAGTGGCTCTACTTCAAAATTTCCTATGGCAAGGTTGTATTCCTCACATATCCTGTCGAGCGCTTCAGGGGTTTCAAAAGGCGCAAGCGGTGTAAATAATATCTCTGTATGCCCATCAGGATGAGTAGCACTGATATAATTCTGTACATTTTTAGTCTGCCCAGCAAGCGGGTTATTCATGTGGCTGTAAAGTATCTTATGCAGCTGGAGGATATAATTCTTAGTAATTGGAATAGCATCAAAACTTTCGTGAATAACATTCAGCACATCACGATATCCTGCAATTTCCTGTTCATCACGGTTCTTTGGTGTCGTTTTTTCCTCAACCAACTGTCTGATTCTTGTATTTGTAGTTACGATACCCTCAATAGCATTCGATGCCCCGGTACTTTGTATCTTGGCTATTTCAATAAACTTTTCCAGCTCATTCGGTTTTTGTTTGAGGTAAAGCTCCTGTTTCCCTGCATATCTGTATATAGCCGCAATAAGTCCAAGAATCTCCGAGTTCCATTTTTGCGCTTTTATAGATGCGTAATTAAATGTCCTCATTCCCTTATGCACCATCCTTTCCCTTAAATATTAGCACATTTTAAGGGAAAGTTCAATAAATTAAGGGAATCCCCCCTAAAACATATCGTTTAAATGATAAAAAAATATCTTCGAAAAAATAGTATACTCTTTCATCATAATCAAATATCAATCGTTCCTGTTTGCTGTTCTTTCATATGCACACGCTCCTTTTTGATTATTCCCATCAAAGTCCAATAATACAAACAGCTACATCTGTTCAAAACTGTCTTTTTTTTGTCCCGCCTGTAAATGTCGCAGGTGAAAATGTGTGTCTCAGTGTCCCTATTTTTTTATAAATGAACATACATCTTTCTGACACTTTAAAGCTGTAACATTCTTTCCGATACGTCTGTTTATTATGGCAGCTTTACTATCTACAGGCTTTGACTGGTAACGCTGTTTATCGTAATTTACCCCGATCGTATTCATAACTTCAAAACTCCTTCAGAATATTTTTTAATTCCCTATAAGAGTACGTCACAAAAAATATTTGCAAAAAACAAAGGGCTGTATCATTTGCCCTTTGCTTTTGCTGCCCATATAGATAAATCAGATATCCCACTGTTTTGTTACTGCGGATCTTTCCAATTCTAATTGAGACCAAAATACAGTATCATCATACTTTCAATTTCCCGTTTAAAACAGCGCTCCCCATCAAACATATATGATGCATTCTTCATTATAACCGGAAAGCAATGAATCATGTGTAAGAAATTTCATTCCTTCTGTTTTCGACTAGCAGATCAACAGGCGATCAAAAGGATCATTATGTTTTGGGGCATCATCCGGGCGTTTCAAAGAACCCAGTGCAAAAGCATGACGGTTAAAAATGGGAAGAACCTTATAGCCATTATCCTCACAGCCTTTTTCAAAAAGCTTTCCATCCACTATCATATCATCCGGTCTGATGCAATGCTTTACTGCAACTTCCCAAACAGATGCCGTACTAAATATATTTCATTATTTTCATCCATAAGAATTTTCTCTGCTTCCTTCGGCATCTTTGGATCATCCATCAATGCCCATAGCGCTATATGCGTGTCAATCAGGACCTTCATCATCATTCTACCCCAAACATTTCTGCTATTTCTGCGTTGCTTTCATCTATATCATATCCCTCCGAGATAAGCCTCTGCCCTTTCAGGCTGCCCATCCTGCGCGGCTTGCTTTTNTTTNCAGATGAANTGTCAGCGTTCTCCTTATGATCCAATGGAAGCACAACCTGCTTTACCACCTCTAACAAAATCCGCATNGTGTCATCTGACAGCCCTTCTATCGNTTCCATAAATTCCATTTGTAATGTTGACATGATATCACCTCATCCCTGCNCTCAATTTTTTATAAAGANCATNTCCNNCAGTTTCCANNCCTTATAAGCCATGNTTCACTATAAGACTNNTGNTNATACGAATATTATAGCAGAAAATGCCGGTCTTTACATTAAAANTATCAGATGTAAAGATTCCCTTTTTAATACTTCACTCAGAACCCCGCAGGCCTTAATTTTTCCAGATCTTAACAAAACCTGTCTGCATCCCCGTTTTTCGTTCAGGAAAACGGCAGGGGATATCTTCACCTTCATTTATGGTTGGCGCAATTATCCGCTGCTGTTTCTGCTGTAATTTTTTAATATTATATACCAAAAAAGCAGTTCACTCAATTAAATTCTTATTTTCTCCCGTTATCTGCTGTTGCACTCCATCTTCATTCTGCATTGCTGTTATACGCATTATCCTGTAGTCCTGCTGTTACGCACCTCACAGCTTCCTCCATATTATATTCTCTTTTAACTTCATTATCTTTAGTTGCTATGTTTGAATATGGATTTTTTAAATACGGGATCCTCGCAACTTTTTTGAAATGAAAATTCCTAACAAATATTGTATATCCAGACGAGGAAAAACGTTTAAAAGATTGCTGTCACAGTAGCTCAGATGGTAGAGCGCGTAAAAACAGGTCTTGGCAAAGGCCTTAACAGCAATATATTTCACCTAAGGAGTGCGTTGTCGCAGATTCGAGTCCTGTCTTGGCAACATCTTTTGAAAGTTTTTCCAAGTCATAACCAAGCATATTGCTGCATAGGAAGAAATGTTTTGCAGGATATGATGGCAGAGATGTCAAAGCTGATATGCCCGATGCTGAAAAGTAGAAAGGTGGCGAATTATTTATGTTTGCAATCAATAATGAGAAAACAAACTTTCCGATAAAGACATGGCTTTCCGGAATTGATAAGATAGAGGAGTCCTGTATTGAACAGGCGTACCATTTATCAAATCTCCCATTCCTTCATAAATGGGTGTGTCTTATGCCTGACACTCATACTGGTAAAGGTATGCCGAACGGTGGCGTAATTGCTACAAAAGATGTCATTATTCCAAATGCAGTCGGTACAGATATCGGATGCGGCATGGTATTTACGGCTACAAATATTAAATATGAAGAAATAAAAGATATCAAAGTCGGCACAGCGACAATCATGCAGTCAATAATCGGGAATATTATGCGTTCCATTTCTGTGGGGCATGAAGGCTATAAGCAGAAACAAGAGTCCTCTGTACTGGATTTGGCACTTGAAAATATAGAAAAATACGGGGAAAATCCCGAACTGATGCATTTAATTGAAAAAGGTTACTTTCAAACCGGAACACTTGGAGGTGGAAATCATTTCATTGAGCTTCAGGAAGACGAAAACGGATATCTCTGCATTATGATCCATTCAGGAAGCCGCCATCTTGGAAAAGAAATTTGCGATTATTTTCACAATAAAGCGCGTTTTTTAAATCAAACATGGTACAGTCAAGTGCCTGATGAATACAGGCTTGCTTTTCTGCCCGTACATACACAGGAAGGCCAGCAGTACCTTAACTGGATGCATCTTGCACTTGGATTATGCCTTTGAAAACAGGGAACGTATGCTTGATAAGGTGTGTGATGTTGTGAAAGGACATATAGAACGATATGCGGGGCTGTCCGTTTCTTTTTCCGATCAGATTAACTGCCATCATAACTATGCGGCTTTGGAAAACCATTATGACGCCAATGTCTGGGTACACCGAAAAGGCGCTACAAAAGTAAGACAAGGAGAACTTGCCGTTATTCCGGGTGCTATGGGTTCCTACAGTTATGTTGTGGAAGGAAAGGGAAATCCAGAAGCTTTCTGTACTTCATCACATGGCGCAGGCAAATCTTATTCAAGAATCGGCGCTATGCAGATGTTTACAACGGAACAGGTAATCGTTGATTTGAAGGAAAAAGGAGTTATCCTCGGCAAACGAAAAAAGAACGACGTTGCGGAAGAATGCAGATTTACCTATAAAGACATTGACAAGGTTATCCCTAAATTATTTCATATTCAGTAATAAC
>JAAVAF010000058.1 GCA_014804225.1 Lachnospiraceae bacterium | reverse complement strand
CAACATATCACTTTATGAATGAAACGCTCAGAAGTGAATTTTATGCAAACAAATGGAACATAGATAAAATAGAGCAGTATTCTATTTTTTTAAGTCAGGGAAATTATCCGATTAAAGGATTGCACTATGTACTCGATATACTGCCGGAAATTGTTGAGGAGTACGAACATACGACGGTTTATGTTGCCGGTGATGTGATAACCGCACATGACAGCTTAAAGGATAAGATCAAGCTGTCTGGATACGGAAAGTATCTGTTAAACCAGATTAAGAAGAATAAGCTCCAAGACCATGTGAAGTTTGTCGGAAGGCTCCACTCCGACAGAATGTGTGCAAGGTTTTTAAAAACACACGTTTTTTTATGCCCCTCTGCAATAGAGAATTCTCCGAACTCAGTGGGGGAGGCGATGCTTCTTGGAGTGCCCGTCGTATCTGCCGATGTGGGCGGTGTGCACAACCTTTTGACGAATAAAAAGGACGGTCTGCTCTATCCGAAGGATAAATCTGCACGAATGAAGGATGCTATATTACAAATCTTTGATGATGATAAACTTGCGATGTACTTTTCTACGAATGCGAGAGCGCACGCAATGAAAACGCATGATCCGGAAACGAACTATAACAGACTGATGGAGATTTATCATGAAATTAACGATTGTGTCTAACTATATCAATCATCACCAGATACCGATGGCAGATGCGCTGTATCAGCAGCTTGGAAACGACTTTGCCTTTATACAGACTTCGCCCATGGAGGAGGACCGGGTAAAGATGGGGTGGGGGAATGAGGTGCAAAACATTCCTTACCTAAAGCTTTATTATGAGGATGAAGAGGCCTGTGCGGATTTGATGATGGAGAGTGATATTGTTGTTTTTGGCGGGGTTGAGGACGAACGCTATATTAAACCGAGGCTTCGGGCCGGCAAGATTGTGATTCGCGCAAGCGAGCGCCTGTACCGTGAGGGGCAGTGGAAGTCGATTTCTCCGAGAGGCAGGAAAAAGAAGTATGAGGATCACGGACGTTATGCGAACGCGCCTGTCTATCTTTTGTGTCATGGGGCGTATGTGGCGTCGGATTTCGAGATTGTACACGCCTATCCGCATAAAAAATTTGTGTGGGGTTACTTTCCGGCTGTAAACACTTATCATTTAGACAATCTTTTTTTTCAGAAACGCCATGTGGATCAAGACGGAAACACACAGGTGCGTTTGTTGTGGGCGGGGCGTTTTTTGAAGTTAAAGCACCCGGAATATGCAATTAAGGCCGCCCAATATTTAAAAGCACAAAATATTTCCTTTCATCTTGATATGGTGGGCGGAGGTGTGCTTGAGGAAAGACTAAAGCAGATGGTGAAGCGTTTCGAGCTTGCAGACGAGGTGACGTTTCATGGCTTTCAGCCGCCGCAGAATGTGCGACGATATATGGAAGAGGCGGACATTTTTCTGTTTACCAGCGACTATTTGGAGGGCTGGGGAGCGGTTTTAAATGAATCGATGAACAGCGCGTGCGCCGTGGTAGCGGGGCATGGCATCGGTGCCGTACCGTTTTTGTTAAAGCATGAAGAAAACGGACTTGTGTATAAGACAGGAAATTTTAACGAATTTCGAGATTATGTGTTACGGCTTTGTACAGACGAGGCGCTTCGAAAGCGGCTTGGAATCAATGCCTATCATACGATTACCGAAGTGTGGAACCCGATTGAGGCGGCGAAGCGGCTTTACCGTTTTAGCGAGGGACTTTTAAGGGGAGAGGTTCTTTCGGAGAAGACAGGACCGCTTAGCCAAGCTCCAGTTATTCGACCAAGAGAGGGTTATGACTATGTACGCAACAGGTCTCATACAGAAAAATAACGGGTGATATTTATGAAAAAAACAAAGAGCAGAATTTATGTCTGTCATACTTTTTATCATGTGTATGTTTCGATTTTAAAAGAAATGAAGGTGCAGCGGGAAACGGTGCCTTTAGAATATCAAAAGGCTGATATTGCGCTGAGTGCGATTTCAACGAATTTTGAAAACTTGGGAGAACGGCTTAGGCGCACGGGGATCTTTGACACGATTTTTGCACTTGACGAAAAACGGGAGGACTTTTTTCCGGAGCTTGCGAAGTACCGCGCAAATTACAAGAATGTAGTGAAGCATATGGTAAATCGCATGATTTTTACGAAAAAACTTGCCAAGTGCGAAATTCCATACATGGAAATGATTGATTTTAAAGCGTATGAAGATATCTATGTATTTTGTGACAGCGACCCGATTGGATATTATTTAAATTATAAGCATATATATTATCATGCTGTGGAGGACGGGCTTGACTGCCTGAAAAACCTTGATGATGCGTATGTGGCGAACAGCTCGCATTTTCGGTTAAAGACATGGTTTTCCCGACATAATCTGATTTTTATCATGAATGGATGGGGAAAATACTGCCTTGATATGGAAATCAATGACAGGAGCGTTGTCCCTACGGATTGCCCGCGTTTTGTGGAGGTGCCAAGAAAACCGCTTGAGGCGGCGCTTACATCCGAGCAGAAAAAGCTGATGATACAGGCATTTATCGAGGATGCCGATGCGCTTATGGAGCAATTAAAACCTTCCTTTGAGGGCGAGGAATTTGCCTGTTTTCTGACGGAGCCGCACCCTGTGGATGAGGAGGCACGCAAGAAGGTCTGTCTGGATGTGCTTGAGAAATATTGTAAAGGATATCGGGTATTGATAAAACCGCACCCGCGGGATATGATAGATTATACGGCGCTTTGTCCCGACGCGGTGGTGCTGCGGGGGCGTTTTCCGGTGGAGGTTTTGAATTTTTTTGAGGGACTGAAAATCAAGCGCGCCGTATCCATTGTCACAACGGCGATGAACAGCATGGATTTCGTGGAGGAGAAATTAAACCTTGGTGCGTCTTTCTGGGACGCCTATGAGGATCCCGAAAAACATGCTTACAATAAGAAGGCAGGGCTGAAATTAGTGAATGGGTAGGGATTAAGAATGTTGAAAATATTAAAAAAGATAAACATTTTAATGGATAAAAAACAAAAGGGGCAGATGGCGCGTCTGCTTGTGATGATGATTATATCGGCAGGTCTTGAGACGGGTGCTGTGATGATGGTCATGGCGGTGGTGCAGTTAATCATCAATCCTGTGGTGTTAGAGCAGGGAGAAACGTATCAGGAAATATGCGACTTGCTTCATTTACAGAATACGGTTCAATTTTCCGTGCTTGCGATTTTGTTCTTGATAGGGCTTTATGCCGCAAAAAATATCTTTGCGTTTTTTTTGCAGAGAAATCTTTACCGATTTGTGTACAGCAACCAATTTCAGACTGCGTCGAATTTGATGAAAAACTTTGTAAGGCGTGAGTATGAGTATTATCTTGATGCAGAAACATCTGTTATTCAAAGGAGTATCACCGCGGACGTGAGCAATATGTATGCGCTGATTATGTCCGTGTTACAGATTGCATCAGAGGCAATTGTGGCCGTTTTCCTTGTAGTGGCGCTCGCGATTGAAGACCCTGTGATGACGGTGGTGATTGCAGTGCTTTTGTTTGTGACGCTTTTGGTGATTAAAAATATCATCAAGCCGATTATGAACCGCACGGGAAAGGAAAATCAGGACTATGGCGCTTCGATGTTTGCGTGGATTTCACAGACTGTACAGGGCATCAAGGAGATTAAGGTTGCGGGACGGGAGCAGTATTTTGTCGGGGAATATTGTAAAGTCGGTGAGGGCTACGTCAAGGCGATGGAGCGGTTTAGTCTGTTTAACAATACGCCGAAGCTTTTAATAGAAACGGTGTGTATTGCGGGGCTTTTGGGATATATTATGGTGCTGATTTTGATTGGTGCCGATGTGTCGTCGATGGTGTCGCTTTTTGCGGCATTTGGAATTGCCGCAATGCGTCTTTTGCCGGCAGCAAGCCGAATCAACAACCAAATGACAAGTATGGCGTTTAACGAGCCGTTTTTCTTTAATGTGAGCGACAATTTAATCGAGGAAACGGATGAGGCGCACACGGATATTTCGTATGCGGTGGTAGCAAAGGAAAAGCTTCCTGTTACAAGAGAGGTGAAGCTTTCGGGCATCACCTACCATTATCCGAATTCGGACAAGCTGATTTTTGATAATGCGACGGTGAGCTTTCCGATTGGCAAATCCATTGGTATCAAGGGCGCAAGTGGCGCAGGAAAGACGACGATTATTGATATTTTGCTTGGACTTTTGAAGCTGCAGGGCGGCAAGGTGCTTGCAGATGATGTGGATATTCAGGAGCATTACAGGGAGTGGCTTGCCAATGTGGGGTACATTCCGCAGATGATTTTTTTGCTGGATGCGGATATCCGCAAGAATGTCGCGTTTGGCGTGCCGGAGGAGGAGATTGACGACGAGAAGCTTTGGTATGCCCTAAAGGAGGCACAGCTTGACACATTTGTAAAGACGCTTCCGGAGGGCGTCCATACAGGAATCGGTGAGCGTGGGATCCGTCTTTCGGGTGGGCAGCGGCAGCGAATCGGCATTGCGCGGGCGCTTTACAATGATCCGGAAGTGTTGATTTTGGATGAAGCGACGTCAGCACTTGACAATGAAACAGAGGCAGCGATTATGGAATCCATTAATCGGCTGCATGGTAAAAAAACACTTGTTATTATTGCGCACAGGCTACAGACGATTGAAAAATGTGATATGGTGTTTGTGGTGGAAAACGGAAAAATCATCAATGAAGCAGATAGGAAATAAAATTTTGGAGTGTCTGTTGGGAAAGGAGGCGGCAGTAATCGTATGAAGCTTAGTATCATTGTACCGGTTCACAATATGGCGGGAGGCAATAAGCTTCGTTTCTGCCTTGAATCCCTTGTAAACCAGACGATATCGGATTATGAGATTATTGCTGTGGACGATGCGTCGACGGACGATTCGCTTGCGATTTTACGGGAATATGAGTCGAATTATCCGTGGAAATTTAAGGTGATCGCGTTATATGAGAATGTAAAACAGGGCGGTGCGCGCAATCGAGGAATGGAGGCGGCAAAAGGCACATGGATTGGCTTTGTTGATTCGGACGATTGGATTGCTCCGGATATGTATGAAAAGCTGCTACATAAGGCGCAGCAGACGGGTGCCGATGTGGTGGGGTGTGATTATTCGATGACAGATACGCAGAGCATGAAGCCCGGCAAACTAATGCCGAATAATACGCTTGCGCAGACGGGTGTGCTTGACCGCGAGAAATACAAGCTGCTTGTCATGAATCCGGGCAGTATGGTGATTAAGGTGTATCGAAAGGAAGTGATTGATGCACATCATCTTCGGTTTCCCGAGAAAACGTTTTATGAGGACAACTGCGCTTCCCCGATATGGATGCTTCATTTTACGCATTTTGAGAAAGTGGAGGAGCCGCTGTATTATTATTATCAGCATGATCTGTCAACCGTGCACGCAATCAGCATGGAAAAGTGCGAAGCGAGGCTTCTTATGGGAAAGCGGTTGATTGAGGAAGCAAAAAAGTATGGATTTTATAAGCCGTACAAACAGGAGTTTGAATTCGCGTTTTCCAAGCTGTACTATATGAATACTTTGTTTACGTATATGCTTGGCATGAAGCGGCCCAAAGTTGCGTTTCTGCGTTTGATTGCGGATGGCATGAGGCAGGAGTTTCCGGATTTTCAGGAGAATATTTATTATCAGCGGGAATTTGATGCGGAGCAAAAAAAGCTTGCCGCGATGCATATGAAGTCTCCGACGCAGTTTCTGATCTATTTCAAGTTGCTTTATTTCTACAGGAATATTACGGGGAAAAACAGGAAATAATGATTGGAACAATTGTTACTGGAACGAAGTGGACAGTAACGAACAATTTTTTATATTTTTGACGTTTCTGGAAAGATATGGTAGAATGAACCTAATTATGTAGTGGATACTGTGAAAAATAAATTGCTCAAAAAAATTTACAGATAAATAAGGAATAAAGGATTTTATGGAGGAACATATATGTTATTGGACGACAAGACAATCTTGATTACAGGTGGTACGGGTTCATTTGGTCATTGTTTTACAAGATACGTGCTCGAACATTACAATCCCAAGAAGATTATTATTTATTCGCGGGACGAGTTTAAACAGTGGATGATGGCAAATGAGTTTCCCCGATATAAGGACAAGCTGCGCTTCTTCATTGGAGATGTGCGGGATTATGAACGCATGAAACGTGCGTTCGAAGGTGTTGATTATGTGATTCATGCGGCGGCGTTAAAACAGGTGCCAGCGTGTGAGTATAATCCGAACGAGGCGATTAAGACAAACGTAAACGGTGCGCAGAATGTGATTGATGCGGCACTTAATACAGGAATTAAAAAGGTGGTTGCGCTTTCTACGGATAAGGCGGTCAACCCTGTCAATTTATATGGTGGTACAAAACTGGTATCGGACAAGCTGTTTATCGCGGCAAACGCGTACTGCGGAAACAAGGATTTGAATTTTTCGATTGTAAGATACGGAAATGTAGCCGGCAGCAGGGGATCGATCATTCCTTTGTTTTATCAGTTTATTGAGGAGGGAAGAAGCGAGCTTCCCATCACGGATTACAGAATGACGCGGTTTTGGATCAGCCTGACACAGGGCGTTGAGCTTGTGATCAAGGCGCTTGCAGAGGCGAAGGGCGGAGAGACCTTTATCAGCAGGATCCCATCGTTTAAGGTGACGGACCTTGCG
>JAAVAF010000057.1 GCA_014804225.1 Lachnospiraceae bacterium | reverse complement strand
AACTCCCCCCTTCCCTTTCTGAGCCGTGAAAAAACGCAAGCTCGGCAGCTTGCGTTCAAAGAATTTGCGACGTAAATTCTTTACTAACTTCCACCACGATTATCGCGTTTTCCTATATTTTGGTTCTTTTTCATTGTATTATAAAAAAAACAATGCGTCAACAAATACCGCCAAATTTTCTGAATTTTGGTAATTATTCCGACTTTTTTCAAAATTTCTTTGTTTTTGCGGCCTATCGCGCTTATTATTTTATATAATTTGCGCAAAATCTTCCCCAGAAATCGGAACACGCTTCCTATTGTCTTATTTATCAGAAAATATCCAACTTTTACGAAAATTCTGCCGACCGTCACAACGTAAAGTAACATTCCAAGCGCCGCACCGAACACCGCGACAAACCGAATCACACCGTTATTTCCGTAATATAACAGCACAAAACTGACAAAAAAACAAATCGTCCAGTACAGCAAATCCTCCACGTCGACCGCAAACCGTCCGTGGGGTACAAGCCGCCTGAAAAGCCGCAGCACATCATAAGCAAACGCCATACATATACCCGTCGCAATCGAGGCAAGCCACAAATCCAAATCCGCAATAATCGCTTCACTCATCAGCTAAACAAACGTGTTAGAAGCCCTTCGCCTTTTTTGGCAAGCGTGTTTTTGTCGGAATATGCAAAGGAATCGACCCTTCCGTTCACATCTGCCTCTCCCTTCTCAAGATTAAGACGGCTGACATGCAGTCCGTTTCCTTTGATCGCAAGCATTCCGTCGACCGTTTCCATCAGGATATTGTTTTCATCAAATGCATGAACATCAATAACGCCAGTTATTTTACAATCCTGCCGCTGTACGATATTGAGCATATGCTTTCCGACATTCACATTTTTTGAACCGGCACTTTCCAATCCGGTGGTTATCATAGACAAACACCCCTTTTCTCATAATCTAATATATGAGAAAAGGGGTGTTTGTATGACTAGATAATATTTAAAGTCCATTTCATGAACCTTAAATATAGCGAAAAAGCTCTTTGGCTTCATCCTTCTTTACCGTTTCCTGTACATCCAGGATTTCTACTTTAACGTCCTTATTTCCAAACTGAATCGTCAATATATCGCCAACTTTTACGTTTGCGGACGCCTTGGCAGGCCTGTCATTAATCAGAACTCTGCCCGCATCACATGCCTCATTCGCCACGGTACGGCGCTTGATTAAACGTGATACCTTTAAATACTTATCTAATCGCAATTACTTGTTTACCTCGTCCTTTAATGCCTTACCCGGCTTAAACTTCGGTGCCTTAGATGCAGCAATCTTCATTGTAGCGCCTGTCTGAGGATTTCTACCCTCTCTTGCTGCTCTCTCTGCTACTTCAAATGTACCAAATCCAACGAGCTGGATCTTTCCGCCCTTCTTTAATTCCTTTGTAACAACCTCAGTGAATGCTGTTAAAGCCTTCTCTGCATCTTTCTTTGTCATTTCTGCATTTTCAGCGATTGCTGCTACTAATTCTGTTTTGTTCATTGGTGAACTCCTCCTCTTAGTTTTTGTAAGATAATTATCTTCATTTCTTTATTTTACGTGATTTTACACGCCTATATCTATTTATAGGGGAAAAGTTTCCTTTTGTCAAGAAAAAATGCCCATTTTTTGCCGTTTTTTTATATTTTGTTCGGTTTATGCTATTCCTCCCGCTCCACAAGGTCTGTAAAGGAGTAATTGACGTCTTTTTTCTCACTGTCAATCTGTAAGGTATAGCTCCTCGTCTGATATCCTGTCTTTCTGAGCGTAATCACATAATTCCCCGCAGTTTTCGGGAAGCTGACAGGGGTTAGTCCGATATAACTACCGTCTAAATATGCCTCCACATCCTCAGGCGCATCAATATACACCTTATACTGCTCTTTCGAAGAGACGACTTCGTCCGAATTCTCGCTGCTTTTCTTCGTATCTGCTTTCTCCTCGTCCTTGTCGTCGTCATCGTCCTCATCGTCCTCCGACTCCGGCTTTCTTGTCTCATATTTCTTGCTTACGGTGCCGTTATCCTCGTCCTCATCGTCCTCGGGCTTTGTTTCTGCAGGCTTTTGTTCTGTGTCCTTCGTTTCCGGCTCAGCGCTCTTTTCAAGCTCCACACTGATATTTGCCGTCGGCTCCGCAACCTTGATATATTGCGCTACCGTATCATAGCCCTCCGCCGTAATGCGCATGGAATGCAGACCATACTGTAACTCCACAGGCTTTGACGTATTCACCTCGCGCCCGTCGATTGCAAGTTTTGCCGTTGCGGGCGTGAGCGTAAATATGATTTTGCCTGTCTGCACAACGGTAATCTCGACATTGCCCAAATCCCAAACCATTTCCTCATTCCGCGCAAAATCAATCTGCTGCATCGCACTGCTGCCCTTGTTGCTCACCATCGCATTGTAGCTTCCCTCAGGCACCACAAGAAGCATATCCTCCTCAATCTTGCGAATCACTTTATCACCCACGTCTACCCAGCCGTTTACAAAATAGTCCTCATTTTGCAGACGCAGATAACCGTGCCCTTTTTCCACATTGATCCCATAAATTCTGTCCTGATATCCCCAAATGCTAAGCACGTCCATCGCGTTTAGCTCCAGTGGATCCGTTTCCTTGCCGTTTGACGAAACAACCACACTTTTGCTGAGAGAATAGCTCTGCCCGCCGACTGATATTTTGCCGTTTTTCAAATCTAAGTCATAATTTGAAATATTTGGAATGCTCAGCGCACTCTCGTTTTCCTTGATATAGGAAAGCGATTTGTCGGGCTTATAAAAGCGCACCGTGACCACGCTGCCTTCCTTTAACTGCTGCATGGACATCGCTTCATCATGTTTGTCAAAAACACTTGTTGCGCCGTCATAGCCAAGCGTATAGCGTCTTGAGCTGGAAATGTTCTGCAGCTGTATCGTTTTTGACTCCGTATCTTTTTTAACCACAACTGCCGCATCTTCCGAATCATAGATGTTTGCCGGCTTTACAACAGCTGTTTCGTTTGACACCGTTACCGTGTCCTTTGTATTCATAGCGCAGCCGCCTATGGTAAGCATTAAGGCGGCAGACGCCACACAGTATATTATTTTTTTATAATTCATTGTATTCCTCATTCCCAGGTAATTTTCCTATAGAGATTATACTAAGGAAATCGCATTTTATCAATCAAAAAGTTTTTCCAGAAGCTTCTCTTTTTTTCGCTCCTGATTAATCAGGCTTTCCAGTTTCTCGTAATTTCTGCCGGACACCCACGATTTGCGCGAATTATAGTAAAAATTAATAATTTTCCAAAATTTTTCCGGATATGCCAAACGCAGACGCAGCGAGCGCCATTCGATCGGTGTAATCATTCTTCTGTCCTGATAGGCATCAAGCATTTCCTGCGCGATTTTGATTGACCAGTCATTCTTTTCCGATATTTTTCGAAACAGCAGATAAAAATCACGCGTCCCCGTATCACGCGCAAAATGTTCAAAGTTAATCAGACTCGCATCGCCGCCGCTTTTTGGAAAAATCACGTTGTGATACTGGAAATCGCCGTGACAGTAAAGCCCGTTACTGTTCACATACGCCTCATACTCTGCCCTTGACTCCTGTGCGACAAGTGCCATGACCTCTTCCGCTTTTTTTAAGAAATAATCATACTCCATCAAAAGTCTGCGCTCAAAATCCGTCTTTGTCCGCAATCGAGTCAAATGATTTTTTACACGGCGGCATTCCCTTGTATGCTTTTCCATCTCATCGCCATAAAAAAAGATCGGCATTTCATACTCCGGCTGCGTTTCCACCATTTTTAGGTGCAGCTTTGCCATCGTGGAGAATGCCTTTACGATATCCTCCTCGTTCTTATAGCTGCACTCCCGCCCTTCTATTTGCTTTTTTAATATGTAGACACTTCCGTCCGTATCCGTTACCGACAAACCGCCTTCCTTATTTCTGACAAGCGTGTCACTTTTGATGCTGTCGCCGGCTTTTTCCTGTAATTTATTTAAAAGAGCAAGTTTTTCCGATTTTCCCCGATATTCCTTCAGTACGCACATTCCTCTGTCTGTTTCACAGATAATCGTTCCTCTGCCTTTAAATGTGCGCGACACAGTTAAATCATACTGCTCCAATACATTCACTGCCCTGTCATTCACTGAAAAATCCCCCTCCGCAAATTATAAAACTGTTTTATAATTTATGTGGAGAGAGATATATTTATGCCTGATATTCGTACATTATATCAGTGTTTTCGCCTTTTTTAGCAGATACTCACGCGTATTGCGCGACGGTTCCTCAAGGACCTCCTCTAAAAGCACAGACAACAGTTCCCCGACTTTTTTTCCCTGCGGCACACCAAGCGCCATCAGGTCATTTCCTGTAATTGCAAGGTCTTTGAGCGACACACACTGCTGTTTTTCTAAAATTTCCTGATAAATTGCCTCTACCTTGTCAAGCGTATCGATCTTTTCCTCGCGCATATACATACTCTGCGCAAGGCAGTCTGCACGTCTTAGCTCCAATAAGCCGCCAAAATATTCCTCACCGACCTTGTTGATCGCACGGCGCACGGACTTTTGCGTCGGGTGAATGTCATCGTCATGATACCGAATATAACTGCGCACACAGGCAATTGTATCATTGTCGAATTTTAGCCGCTTTAAAATTTCTGCCGCCATCTCCTCGCTGCGCTCCACGTGCCCATGGAAATGGTCGATTCCGTCCTCGTCCGTCGTTTTAGTCGCGGGCTTTCCGATATCGTGAAGCAGTGCGGCGATGCGAAGGCTTTTGTCGGCTCTTGTATTCAGAAGCGTATGCATAAGATGTTCGCCCACCGTATATAAGTGATGCGGGTTATTCTGCGTTGTTTCAAATGCATCCTCAAGCTCGGGAAGTACAATCTGCGTAATGCCCAAATCGTAAGCCACACGGATATAATCGGGATTTGGAGACGTTAAAATTTTCACAAACTCAATCCGTATCCGCTCCGCACTTATCTTTGCAAGATTGGGGGCTAACTCCATAATCGCACGCTCCGTGTCGATATCGATTGAAAATCCAAGCTGCGCAGAAAACCGTACCGCGCGCATCATACGCAGCGCATCTTCCGTAAAACGCTCCTTGGCATTTCCCACACAGCGAATGATCTTATTTTCCAGATCGGCAATCCCGCCAAACACATCGACAAGTCCGCTTCTGTCATTATACGCCATCGCATTGATTGTAAAGTCACGACGTTTTAAATCCTCCACAAGGTTTGCGGTAAAAACGACATTTTTCGGGTGGCGGCTGTCCTCATATTCGCCGTCGATGCGATATGTCGTGACCTCAAAGCTCTCGCCCGCAAGCCGAACGGTCACCGTGCCGTGCTGAATGCCCGTATCAATGGTATGCCCAAAAACAGCCTTCGTCTGCTCCGGTGTCGCCGATGTCGTGATATCCCAGTCATCAGGCTCTTTTCCAAGAATCGAATCGCGCACACAGCCTCCGACCGCGTACGCCTCGTAACCGGCTGCCTCTAATTTGGTTATAATTTGTTTTACTTTTTCAGGTAGTTTGATTTGCATTCTTTTCCTCTTTGAAATTTCTTATCGGAAGTTTTCTTTTACTTCTTATTTATAATACACGAAAACCGCTGATAATTCAATCAGCGGTTTTGTATAATAGTTGTTATTTTTTAATTAAT
The DNA here is from genome assembly GCA_014804225.1 of Lachnospiraceae bacterium. Taxonomy (GTDB): domain Bacteria; phylum Bacillota; class Clostridia; order Lachnospirales; family Lachnospiraceae; genus COE1. The sequence goes on along the minus strand of JAAVAF010000057.1, from coordinate 3,973 downwards.
CGCGAAGAACGCCGCCCTTGCGTTCTTCCAATATGAAGCTTTAGATTTTCTTAGGTGAAACTTGTTTCACCTTGTCTGCGTCTTTTGCTGACTTAGAAAATCTCTTCATATTTATTTCACAAGCGCAAGTGTCTGGCGCGCAATCGAAAGCTCCTCGTTTGTCGGTACGCAAAGCATTGCTACTTTGCTGCTGTCTTTCGAAATAATCGTATCCTCGCCTCTTACATTGTTCTTATCAAGGTCGATTTCCGTTCCAAGATATCCGAGATACTTCGCAATCTCAACACGTCCGGAAATGTTGTTCTCGCCAACGCCCGCTGTGAATGCAATCGCATCAACACCATTCATCGCTGCCGTGTAAGCGCCGATATATTTCGCTACTCTATAATAGAACGCATCCAATGTCACTGCTGCAAGCTTGTTTCCGTCTTTTGCTGCTGCCTCGATATCTCTGAAATCAGAAGAAACCTTTGACAAACCAAGTACACCGGACTTTTTGTTGAGCACATTGTTCATCTCAGCAGGTGTCAAATTCTCTTTCTGGCAGATGAAATCGCAGATTGCAGGGTCAATATCACCGGAACGTGTACCCATGATAACACCCTCAAGCGGAGTCAGTCCCATGGATGTATCGACGCATTTGCCGTGATCAACAGCCGATACGGAACCGCCGTTTCCTAAGTGGCATACGATAATCTTTAAATCCTCTCTCTTCTTTCCGAGAATCTCAGCCGTTCTTGCTGATACATAGTCATGGCTTGTACCATGGAAGCCGTAGCGGCGAACCTTGTACTTCTCATAATACTCATAAGGAAGTCCATAGAGATAAGCCTTCTCCGGCATGGTCTGATGGAATGCCGTATCAAATACTGCTACCATCGGTACATTCGGCATAATCTCCTTGCAGGAATTGATACCAATCAAGTTTGCAGGGTTGTGCAGCGGTGCAAGGTCGTTACACTCCTCAATCGCCTTCATAACTTCATCATTTATAATCACAGAGGTAGCAAACTTCTCGCCGCCGTGTACAACGCGGTGTCCTACTGCGTTAATCTCATCAAGCGATTTGATCACGCCGTGGTCTGCGTTTGTCAATGCGTCAATCACAAGCTTTACAGCTACCGTATGGTTCGGCATCGGTGTCTCAATCTTAACCTTGTCCTTACCCGCAGGTGTGTGCGTCAGTACGCTTCCGTCAATACCGATACGCTCGCAAAGTCCCTTTGCAAGAACATCTTCGCTATCGCTGTTGATCAGCTGATATTTGAGTGATGAACTTCCACAGTTGATTACTAAAATATTCATTTTTTTACCCTCCAATATTGTCGTATTTTTGATACTTCCAGTTTACTACGATTTTTGCAAAATGGAAAGAACTTACATAAAAATTTTTACAGTTTCCGCTATGATTGAATGCGCAACATTCTCTCTAAATGATTTACACTGGCGCAATTTTCTATAGGATAAGAAGAAGGAGCGGTCAAAACCGCTCCCTCTCTTTCGTACAAAACTGATATTTTTTGCTGCTATTTCTTATTGAGCAGACTGCTCCTGCGCCTCTGCAATTGTGAATGCAACTTCCAGAACACCGCTAAATCCGCCAATACCCTTTATGCATACATAAGCCGGTGCTTCTTCTGTACATACCGCTTTGTTGTTATAATATCCTGTGTACTTTCTCAAAACTTTGAACTTGATTGGAGTACCACCTTCATCTGTAACTACTTCGCCGTCTTCACCAATCATCGTTTCGCCGCTTGCATCTACGATATACGCACCGTTTTCATCTGTTGCAAAAGCGGTATACTCTGCATCATTTACTGTGTAGTCCACACCGTAAACAAGTGTGCGGCCACTTATGCTAATCTTGCCATCCATTGCTACATTCAAAGGATCTTTTTCTTCGCCAAGTTCAACTCCGCCGGCAATCGCATCCTTTGCTACTTCTGCAGCTACAGAAGATGCTGTTGCTTTGCCGATGTTATCGGAAATAAGCGTTGCCATAATCTTAACTGTCTTAGAACCTGAATATGAATTAGCACCCTTTATTGTAACAGTAATCGCTTTTCCGCTCTTGCAGTTCTCAATGTCTTTACCGTACGTACATGTAAAGTATCCCGGAAGAAGTGGTGAGCCATTTACAGCTGTTATTCTTCCTTCAAGCGCCTTCGTAAGCTGATCTTCAAGCTGTGCTTTTACTTCTTTTGTAATTTCTCCGCCTGCAAGATAAGCATCGCTTGCAATATAAATTCCTGTCTTTGTATCAACAACAGCTTTTGAAATATTGTAGCTCTTCTTCTCAAGCTTGTATCTGAATACCTTACTTCCGCCGAATAAACCAGTACCATAGAATGTTACTTTCTGTGTACCTGCCTTCACTGCATCGGTAGCATTGACATCATAAGTATAGCCATCGCCTGCTTTTTTATCTAATCTTGTAGCATACTTCGTGTATAAGAGATAGCCGTCTTTATCCACTGCATCTGCTTTAAAGTATTCTGATTTTGCGTAAGCAGAATGAGCAATCTTTACATATTTCTGATCCAGACAGTTAATACCACTGCTGTTAATTGTTGTAAGTTCTGTAACATCCTTGAAGTAAAGAATCGCATTCTTTCCTGTTGCATCATCGATCAGTTTAATGCTTGCCTTGGCAATATCAAAGTAAGCAACACGGATATCTGCTACCTTAACTCTGCCGCCGTCTGTACTCTCATAGTTGTCGAACTTGCCGCCCGTAACAGGTTTGATATATACTTCCACATCAAGACCCGTCTGAGGTACATAAACTTCGTTCTTCTTTGCATCCTTATTCGATGCATCATATACAACTCTCTTCTGTTTTGTTACTTTTGTTCCGTTTTCTTCAACCTCTTCCGTTACAGCCTCTAAGTTTGCATTATACTCATCGTATTCAAACTCAAGTGTGTAATCACGGTTGTTTGCAAGTCTTGTCTTTCCGTTCATAATCACTGCTTTTGACTTGTCAAACTCAGATGCCTTCATAGAGGCCTTACCGTTTGTAAATACATCGGAAATAGACTTCGCATAAACATTGTCCTCAAACTTACATTTGCTAATCACGTAGTCCAATGTTGTCTTAGGCGTTCCCTTAAGTCCGCCGTTCCATGTAATAATCGCCTGTGCCTGATCACCTGCATTCTTGTTGTTCTTGTAAGCGATGCCATAGTTCTTCTTAGAAACACCGTTACCGTTATAGTAAACAGATATGGTCGGTTTTGCTCCTGAAGATACGTATGTTACATCATAATCGTATACAATCTCAAGACCTTTTCCTTCCATCTTCACAGCCGGAACTGCAACAGTCGCTCCATCCTTTGTTTCCGTATATGCTTTTGTACACTTCTTTATGTCTGCTTCTGCTACCGGCTTCGGATTAATCTTAAACTTAAGCGCTGCAGAACCTGTGCAGTTATGAATACCCTTTATAACGATGTTTGCAGTACCTGCTTCCACGTTATTCTTATACTCATACGTATAATTGTACTTATAAAGCATAGTGTCCGGATCCAGATCATTGACATTTCTGCTTCCCTTAGCGACACCGTCAAATTCAACGCCATCTATTACAACCTTGAATTCTCCTGCCTGTGCTCTTGCAGCTCCTGTGTAGTCCAAATCTGGCAATGTAATAGCTTTTCCGGTAGAAGTCTTGTTGGTACCGTCCTCATTTTTCTCACGGCTTACAAATACGATATTGTCAAGCTTAATCGGAGCACTCTTAATTGTGAACGGAACCGTCTTGCTTCCTGCATATACAGCAGTCGGTGTTGTCACTGCTGCATCATCGCCTGATGACGGTGTTTCTGCAGCTTCTGCAGGAGGCACAATGGTCTTTGCTGTTACCGTTACAGTTGCTTTACCAACCTCTGTACCGTTTGCAACATATACATCATATAAAGAATCATTGTAGCTCTTTCCGTCTTCGCTCTTCGCAATTTCAGTACCGTCT
>JAAVAF010000056.1 GCA_014804225.1 Lachnospiraceae bacterium | reverse complement strand
GTTTCACAAGCGGCGGTTTTGTAAACCGTGGCGTGTACTATGGTCCATATCTTCCCGTCTACGGAATCGGTGGACTGATCTTGGTTATTTTTTTACGTGCTAACAGAAAACAGCCCATTTGGGTATTTGCTTTTTCCGCGGTTGTCTGTACACTGTTGGAATATCTTACCGCCACATTTCTTGAGCGCAGATGGAATGTGCGCTGGTGGGATTACAGCCTCCAATTTCTGAATGTGGAGGGTAAAATCTGCCTTTTATGCAGTATTGGATTTGGAATTGGTGGTGTGTTTATTATCTGTCTGTTTCAACCCATTTTTAATAAATATTACCATAGAATGACAATCGGCGCGCGCGTTATGCTATCCATTATCCTAATCCTGATTTTTACAACAGACGCTGCATATGCGAGCATCCGTCCCAATTCCGGCGCAAATATTACTTGTAATTTCTTTCTAAAGGGATTACCATGATTTTAAAGTCTTTTTATTACAAAAACCGGAAATGGAGATTTTAGTGAAAATGGAAAATATGGAAATTGAAAAAAAATATACAATAAAAGCGCTGCCCGAAAACCTTGATGCCTATCCTTGCAAGGTAATTGAACAGGCATACCTAAACACGGCTCCTGTGATTCGCGTGCGAAAATCCAACGACAAATACACGCTCACCTACAAAGGAAGCGGCATGATGGCACGCACGGAATACAATCTTCCATTGGATGAATCATCATACCAACATCTTCTGGAAAAAGCGGACGGTAATATCATATCAAAGAAAAGATATGTGATACCGCTTGAAAATCCAAGTTTTTCGGACGGTTTTAAACTTGATGATGAAATTTCACTAAACATTGAACTTGACATTTTTGCTCCGCCTTTTGCACCGCTTATCATGGCGGAGGTGGAATTTCCGAACGAACAGACAGCAGATGCTTTTATCCCTCCCGCATGGTTTGACGAAGATGTGACGCTTGATCCAAAATATCACAATTCGAATATGTCCAAACAAGTGTTTTGATTGGATTTCACATGAAAAAAGATAGGACTTTCGTTCTTCGAAGGTTCCTATCTTTTTTATTTCTTCTATCTTTTTATTGTATCGCTGCGGGATTCAACGCCTGATACAGCAAATTTACAAAATAAGCGGCATAAAGTACAAGCATGATCACACCACCCGCGCGACTTAATTTCTGTTTTCTAAATACAAACAACCACAAAACGACCATTACGAGTATTGCTACGACATTATCAAAAATAAAATCGGATTTGTATTCAATCGGTGTGATTACGGCGCTTGTTCCAAGCACAAACAGAATATTAAACAAGTTGGAACCTACGATATTTCCAACTGCAATATCCGTTTCTTTTTTCTTTGCGGCAATACAAGATGTCACAAGCTCGGGAAGCGAAGTTCCGAACGCCACAATCGTTAAACCGATTAACCGATCATCCATTCCAAATTCCGTTGCAATGTTTGACGCTGCATCTACCGTTACGTTAGAGCCCGCAACAATCATTACACCGCCCACAATAATTAAGAGCAAAAGTTTCCAAATCTTGTCATTATCGTCCGCCGGCTCAAAATCTTCGTCTGATTCCTGACTCTTTTTTGTGAGCCGTATCATATAAATGATATATCCAACCAACAGTACCCAAAAAATCAGTCCGTCAATCCTTCCAACATTCCCGTCTATCGCACCACAGACCAGCATCAGTACAGATACCGCAAATACAAACGGTATGTCAAATTTAATCGCCGACTTTTTTACCGCAAGAGGATAAATGATTGAGGAAAGTCCCAGTATCAACAACACATTCATAATATTGCTGCCAAGTACGTTACTGATCGCCAAATCCACGCTTCCTTTTAATGCGGCGCTGATGCTTACCGCCGCCTCGGGCGCACTTGTTCCAAATGCAACGATTGTCAAACCGATTACAATGTGCGGAATGCCAAACTTGTCCGCTATCTTTGAAGCGCCGTCGACAAACCAGTCCGCGCCTTTCATCAAAAGTACAAATCCTACTACGAGCAGGACAAATTGCAAAACAATACCCATTTCAATAACTATTTCCTTTCTTCGTACGAATCTGTTATATCGGGACCCAATTGCCCCATTTTAAAATGCTTTCTGCAAAGTGCGACATAACTGTCGTTCGCCCCTAGGAACACCTGTTCTCCGTCGCGTATGATTCCGTTTTCGTTAAATCGCGCGTTTGCTGTCGCTTTTTTGCCGCACCAGCAAACCGTTTTAATCTCCTGTATCGTATCTGCTATGGTAATCAAACGTTCGCTCCCTGGAAAAAGATTATTTTGAAAATCCGCGCGCAGCCCATAGCACACCACAGGCACATCCATAAAGTCCACAATATCGGACAAAAAATCCACCTGCTCTCTCGTCGCAAACTGTACTTCATCAACGATGACGCAGTCATATTTTTTGATTTCCTCCTCGGGCATCTCTATCAGCTCCGACAAAAAAATGCACTCCATTTCAAGCCCAATCCTCGAACGTATGACACGCGCTCCATCCCTTGTATCGGTTTCGGTCTTGCAAAGCAATGCGTTCTGCCCGACCTCTTCATAATTGAAATGCGTCATGAGCGCATTGGCCGTCTTTGAGCTGTTCATCGCACCGTAATAAAAATAGAGTTTTGCCATTTGGGATCTCCTCCTATAGAAAAAGAAGTGCCCATTGAAACACTTCTTTACTGCGGATAACAGGACTTGAACCTGCACGGTTGCCCACCAGAACCTAAATCTGGCGTGTCTGCCAATTCCACCATATCCGCATATGCGCGTTATCAAAACGCGCTTTTATATCTTATCAAATGAATGTCAAAATGTCAAGCATTGTCTGGTACATGGATAATTACCTTTTTCCATATGATGATCAGGAATATCGTTGACACGCAAAGTGATATCAGCTCTGCAAGCGGAAGCGCCCACCATACAAGGATAAGTCCGCCAATCTGTGCAAGAATATATGCTGCCGGAATCAGAATCACAAGCTGTCTTGCCACAGACACGATAAGGCTGTACACACCGTTTCCGACCGCTTGAAATACTGAACTCGCGATAATGCAGTACCACGCGATCAGGAACTGAATACCGATTATGCGAAGCGCTCTGACGCCGATTTCAAGCATCTCCTGGGACGCATCAAACATTCCAAGCAACGTTTCGGGGATGAACTCAAAAGCAAGAAATCCAAGTGTCATCAAGATAAATGCATAGAACATGGAATATTTTATCGTTTTTACGATACGCCCTCTTTTTCCCGCACCGTAATTGTATGCAATGATTGGAACCATACCGTTATTTAATCCGAGCACTGGCATAAAGAAAAAGCTTTGCAGTTTAAAGTAAACCCCGAATACCGCCGTCGCAGTCGATGTAAACTGAATCAAAATAAGGTTCATACAGTACGTCATGACGGAGCCGATTGCCTGCATTATGATAGAAGGAACGCCGACTCTGTAAATTCTTCCGATAACCTGTCCGTTCGGTTTAAAATCCTTAAAGGAAATAGTAATTTCCTGATTTTTCTTGAGATTAAACATCATCGCAACAGTCGCACCCACACACTGACCAATGACCGTCGCAATCGCAGCTCCGGCAATTCCCAGTTTAGGAAGCCCGAACAGACCAAAAATCAAAATCGGATCCAGAATAATGTTTGTAACTGCGCCCGAGAGCTGTGAAAACATGCTGTAAAGCGTTTTCCCTGTAGCCTGTAAAAGTCGTTCAAAAATAAACTGCGCATAAATGCCAAATGAGCAAATGCACACGATAGAAAGATACTCAATACCCATCTTATAGATATCCGACTCCGCATCCTTTACCTGACTCAAATAAAAGGGTTTTACCGCCACAATGCCAACCAGCACAAACAGCAAAAAACTCAAAAACGCAAGAAAAATACCGTTCATCGCTGTTTTGTTTGCCGTTTCGTAATTCTTCTCGCCAAGCGACTTGGATAAAAGCGCATTCACACCAACACCGGTGCCCGCGCCTACCGCAACCATGAGCGTCTGAATAGGGAAGGCAAGCGAAACTGCAGTTAGCGCTTCCTCACTCAATCTTGCCACAAAGATACTGTCTACAATATTGTAAAGCGCCTGTACGAGCATTGAAATCATCATCGGCACTGACATATTCAAAAGGAGCTTATTCACAGGCATAACGCCCATTTTATTCTCCTGTTGTTTTGTACCTAATTCACTACTCATTCGTAACCTCCGTTTTTAAATGCGCGTTTCCACGAAAATATCATAAATCGCCTTAATTGCCGTTTCAAAATCCTCGTTTACCACGCCGATAATGATATTCTGCTCACTCGAGCCCTGATCAATCATTCTGACATTGACACTGGCATGCGCAAGCGCCGCAAAAATTCTGCCCGCCGTACCGCGCTGCGACTTCATACAACGTCCCACAACCGCAATCAATGCTAAATCCGACTGAATATCAACGTGGTCGGGATTAACCGCCTTGTTGATGCCGGAAAGGATTTTTTGCTCCTTATCGACAAACTCCGACTGATGCACCATAACGCTCAGTGTATCGATTCCAGACGGCATATGTTCAAAGGAAATATCATAATCTTCAAATACCTGAAGCACTTTTCTGCCAAATCCAACTTCGGCGTTCATCATATCCTTTTCAATATTGATTGAAGCAAAGCCTTTCTTTCCCGCAATTCCCGTAATGGTATACTTTGCCTTCTGACAGGTGTTTCCCACAATCCATGTCCCTTCATCCTCTGGCTTGTTTGTGTTTCTGATATTGATGGGAATGCCTTCCTTGCGCACAGGAAAAATCGCGTCCTCGTGAAGCACGCCTGCCCCCATATACGAAAGCTCTCTGAGTTCTCCGTAGGTAATGATATCGATCCCCTTCGGATTCTCAATAATACGGGGATCTGCAATCAAAAATCCCGAAACATCGGTCCAGTTCTCATAAACATCGGCTTGAATAGCTTTTGCCACGATAGAGCCTGTAATGTCAGAGCCGCCCCTTGAAAAAGTCTTTACCCTGCCATCGCCCATCGCACCGTAAAAACCGGGAATAACTGCTTTTTCAACGCCCTCAAGCCGTTTTGACAACAATTTATTGGTAAGTTCCGCGTCAAAAATCTCCGCCTCATTAAAGCGAATTGCCTCCGCCGGATCAATAAACTCATAACCCAAATAATTTGCCATAATAATACCATTTAAGTATTCCCCACGGCTTGCCGCGTAATCGGCGCCAGCTTTTTTCTTGAAATTGTCAATAATGCGATTAAACTCCTTCGAGAGGTCAAGATCTAATTCCAGACCATCAATAATCTCCTGATACCGCGCCTCGATCTGATTGATTTCTTTTGTAAAATCATGATCCTTCTCCGCAAGCGCGTAACAAGCATAGAGCATATCCGTTACTTTTGTATCTTTGTCAAAACGCTTTCCCGGAGCGGAAGGCACGACAAACTTTCTGTCCTCATCCGCCTGAATAATCGCGCCAACCTTTTGAAACTGCTCCGCACTCGCAAGAGAGCTTCCACCAAATTTTACTACCTTTTTCATTTTTTCACATCTCCTCTGTTCCTATACTGTATGGTATTAATCCATTCGAATCATTGTGATAACATTTCCCATTTTTGCGGCTTTTTCGCGATACTGTGCCTCGCTCATCTCTTCTGTAATAAAACCGCACTCATCTGCTGCAACACCGTCAAGCATCGTAACCTCTCCAAAAATCTCTTCAATCTTTGCTGTGTCTGTGCCGGATACTCTGACAAAAAATCTTCTGACTGCCGAATCAATCGGGGAAATTACAAGCTTTTCATCGTCCCATTTCGTATTCAAATTCTTTCCGATGTGCTTTGCACAATCAAGCACATCCGCAACGACCGCACTTGCCGTAGCAAGCTTTCCTGCGCCCTTTCCGTAATACATCGTTTCACCGCCCATATTACAATTTAACAGGATTGCATTAAACACACCGTTCACGGCATACAGAGGATTTTCAGGCGTCACAATAAACGGCGCCACAATTGCATAGTATTTATCATCCTTCTTCACGCTTTTTGCAAAAAGCTTAATGGTCGCGCCCATTTTTTTCGCATAGGCAAAGTCTTTATCCGTAACAGCCGTGATGCCTTCTGTCGTGATATCGGAGTAATCTACATTTTTTCCGTATGCAAGGGAGGTTAAAATCGCAATCTTTCTGCACGCGTCAAAACCTAAGATATCTGCGTCCGGATTTTTTTCTGCATATCCCTTCTCCTGTGCCCGTTTTAACACGTCCTCAAACGCAAGCCCTTCGTTTTCCATTTTCGTAAGGATATAGTTTGTCGTTCCATTTAAAATACCTGTAATTGACAAAATTTCTTCCTGTGCAAGAGAGGTCCGCAGCGGTCTGATAATCGGAATCCCTCCACCCACGCTTGCTTCAAATAAATAACTACATTTATTTTCTTTTGCAATCTTTAAAAGCTCGGGACCATGCTTTTCGACAAGCTCCTTATTTGAGGTACACACACTTTTTCCACTCTCAAGCAGACGCTTTGTAAACTCATAGGCGGGCTTCACGCCTCCCATGGTTTCACACACAATTTTAATCTCCTCATCGTTTATGATATCTTCAAAATTTTTTGTGAGTACCTCGGTTACAGGGTCATCCTGAAATTCTTTTAAATCGAGTACGTACTTTACTTCAATCTCCTCGCTAATTTTATTGATAATTGCATCCCGGTTTCTTCCAAGCACCTCAAACACGCCGCTTCCAACCGTTCCATACCCTAAAATTGCAACCTTTACCATTTTTTCTTCCTCCTATTCCTTAGCCAGTACCTTTACATTATGCACGCCGCTTTTTTTCTCCATTTCCTGTATCATCTGTGACACATCGCCTGTGTCTGCCAAAATCTGCACACTCAAAGACAAGGACGCAATTCCGTTAATCGGAATCGCCTGATGAATGGTCAGAATATTTGCACCAAAATTTGCCACCACTTCCAATAAATCAGACAACAATCCGGGCTCATCATCCATTTTACAGGCAAGATTGAGTGTCGTGCCCTGTGCCGTATCATGAAACGGAAAAATATCCTCTTTATATTTGTAATACGAGCTTCTGCTGATTCCAACCCTGTCAACTGCCTCCTGTACCGAAGCTGCCTTTTTCGTATCGAGCAGACGGTTTGCCTCCACAACCTTTAGCAAAACCTCGGGGAGCGCCTTTTCTTTTACTACATAGTAGGCTGTTGTTTCTTTCATGATTCTGTAACCATGTCCTTCCTATCTGTTTTTCCCAAAAAGACATTTGTGCGTTACCGCAATACATATTATCATAACGCACAAAATAATTCAAGTGTTATGATGCATTTTATCCAAAATTGTATCATATTGTACATACATTTTCTGCACTTCATTCTCTAATGTATAATAATGCCCAATATACGGAATAAGCAGCACCAAAAGCAGCAGCATCAAGAGCAGTATCGGCATATAGTCTGCAATACAGTAAATCGCCAGTGCGGACACTGTCAGTAAGGCAAATGTGACGGTTACAATCAGGTGAATCAGGCGCTCATGCTGAAAAAAAGATACTTGCGTCAAGTGCTCTTGTAAAACGGCCGCCCAATCGGTTCCTTCAGGCGATTGGGCCAAAAGCGCGTCAATTCGTTTCCGGTATCCTACAATTCGTTTTTTCATAAATAATCTGCTTCCTTTCCCGACATCGTAATTATCAAACACTGACATGCTTTGCGAGTCGTCTTATTGAATCAAACGCCGACACGCTTTGCGAGTCGTCTTATTGAATCAAAAAGGATAAAGCATTCCACTTTACCCTTTCTTATTTTAATGAGACATCGGGGACTCGAACCCCGGACAACTTGATTAAAAGTCAAGTGCTCTACCACCTGAGCTAATATCCCATATTTATTTTGTTGAAACTGGGCTAGCTGGATTCGAACCAGCGACTGCAGGGATCAAAACCCTGTGCCTTACCGCTTGGCGATAGCCCAAAAAGGTGGATACTGGGATTCGAACCCAGGGCCTTCAGAGCCACAATCTGACGCGCTAACCAACTGCGCTATACCCACCATGCATGAGATAAGGCAAGCTCAATCTCAAAACGTGCTCGAAGGGATTCG
>JAAVAF010000055.1 GCA_014804225.1 Lachnospiraceae bacterium | reverse complement strand
CTGATGGAGCTTTCGATTAAGCTTGGTAAGCCGGTAAATCCGAAGCTTCATATCGGTATTTGTGGAGAGCATGGCGGAGATCCTTCGTCTGTAGAATTCTGTCATAAGATTGGACTTGATTATGTGTCATGTTCACCGTTTAGAGTACCTATAGCTCGGTTGGCGGCAGCGCAGGCGGCAATTTCAAATAAGTAGTCTAGACTGAAATTTTCAAATAGTCCGTTTCAGAGTGTTATTCATTTCGAAACGGACTATTTTTATTTCTGATGATTTGAATGGGAATAAAAAGAGGGATATTATGCAAAAGAAAAATGATATAAAAATTTTATTAGCCTTGTGTTTATGGACATTAATGCCATCTGTCTATTTGTTAATCCGGATGAATATTGTTTCTGTTAATAATGTAGACATAAACATACTGGGGCAAATGGAATGGTTTGACTTAATAGATGAGATCATTACGACGGCGTTTATTACACCATTATATTATCTTTTGAAAAGTCAAGACCCCAAGAAAAATGGCTTTTCATTCCTAGTGTCATTTGGTGTGTATTTTGGATTCACAGTGATTATTTCATTATACATTGGCAATATATCTGCATTTATGAATGCCGAATATGCAAAAGAATATCTTTTGATGCAATCCGTATCTATGTTGATTGCTTTTATAGGTGTATTTGTCAATTTATTATTTATAATATATGAGCAATATCGTTTGATCGTTTTGTTTACGGTGGTAAAACTGCTTTCAATGTCTTTATTTGATTACTTGCTGATACCTGTATATAAAGATTTAGGGGCTTCTTATTGTGAAATTATTGTCAATACGTTTATTGCAGTTTTATCCACTATTTTGATTCTCAAAAAGAAATATATTTCGTTTGCTTTTTGTGGTAAAGACTTCTTATGCTCATGGGCAAAAATAGGGTCTTTTTCCGGATTACAAATATTCTTAGATAATTTTATCTATGCGTTTATTGTATGCCGTATGGTAAATGCGGTTTCCGAATCGGGGAATTACTGGATAGCCAATAACTTTATATGGGGGTGGCTATTAGTACCGATTACTTGCCTGGTACAAGTCATACAAAAAAATTCCTTGAAAAGCGTTACCTTTCGTAATGTTTGGAAATATGTTTGCATGATTATATTTGTGTGGGCCGTTACCGTACCGTACTGGAGAGTTTTTACACAAAGTATAATGGGAATAAATAATGATAAGGATATTTTGAATATATTATATATTTTAGTGCCGTATTATGTATTTTATATTGTTGCTGCTATGATAGATGCATGGTTTGTTTCTAAAGGAAAAACAGTATATATCTTTATAAATTCGGTTATTGTCAATATTGTATATTATGGGATCATGTATGCCTTATTTAAAGTAGGCGTATTTAACTTGAATATTTATTTTATTATCCATCTTTTTGGATTGGGTATGGTGGTTCATATGTTCATTTCAATCTTATTATATTTTACTGAAACGCGTAATAATTCTTTCGCAAAGCCAAAAGAAAGTTTAGACGAATAGGAAGCGTAAGAACAGTAAATTATTTGGAAGAATTAAGGGCTGTAAATAATAAAATTAATGGGAAATCTATCATATTCTTAAAAGGTATGGTAGATTTTTTATTGCAATACTATTCAAAATAGAGTTAATATCATGAACCGTATAGAAATGGTGCGGGTGTTGAAAAGTTGGAAAAGTATGATTCATGACCAATTATCCTCCAAAAAGTGCGGATTGTGACGGAGCACTTGAAATTAAGATAAGCTATGTTATAATTGTAAACTAAATTATCGGCTGCTTCAGATTTTCATTATGTCTGTGGTGGTCGAGGGAATGATATTGCGTTTGAGCAGGCGGTAAAAGTTTGTTAAATAAACGAAAAAATTTAGAAGGAGCGTTTGATGATGAACCGTATATTGGATAAGAAACCTATAAATACATTAAGACAAGGTGAATTTGACTATTTAAAGGGATTTTTTATGGTGTTTATCTTTTTGATACACGCCTATCAGGCAACGGCGAGCAATGAAGATATCGTTATAAAAATAGTGTACGGCTTTGCTACCTTATCGGGCGCAGCGATATTTATCTTTGTAATGGGGATGGGTACGGTATATAGCAGACGGTCAGAGCCAAAGACACTTGCAAAAAACGGTATTGTTATGATAGCATACCAATACTTGAGCAATCTAGCTGATATTGCCGCTTTGACTTTGCCCTATCTGTTCATAAGGAACCAACTTGACGACAAGAATATATATCATGTTCTTTTAGTGATATATTCGCAGTATATCAATATATTTTTTATAGCAGGTATCATATATCTGACATTTGCACTGGCTAAAAAATTGAAATTACCCGCTGCCGGTTATGCGGTTGTCGGTTTGTTGTTTGCCGTAGCTGCTCCGTTCATATACGGAAGACCTGTGGATGTTCCCGTGCTTGGCTACATTGTAAAACTTATTATAGGCGAGGATTATTTTGTTAGCTTTGCAGCAGTTTACTTTTTATCCTATGCATTTTTGGGTGTAGCATTCGGACATTTGCTGCAAAGAGTAAAGGATAAAAACGCGTTTTACGGTTTGGTAATGCCGGTATGTGCAGTGATTGCTTTGGCATGGTGGATATTTACCATAAATAAGTATGGATTCGGCGATGAACTTTACAGTTACCTGAGTACAGCATATACCCAACCTGATCTGTTTCATGTTGCCGCAAGCATTGCGCATATCCTTTTCTTTGCAGGTGTATTGTACTTTGGCGACGGGGTAATGAAAAAGAGCGGAGTGATCGGAAGACAGCTGCTTTATTATAACAGACATATATCAAAATATTACGCAATACATATCGCTGTTTATTTGGCTATATGCGGCTTTCATAAATATGAAGGATTTTCATCGCTGCAATGTTGGCTTATTACTGCCNTGTGCATGATAATCACGGAAGGNATCGTAAGNNTCTATNTAGCTNTTACCGAAAAGAANAAAAGATGAGGTNAAAAATCTTNATTTGGAAAATTATTGTTGACAGATGCAGATTTGGGTGATACAATAGCAATTGCGAGTGGCTGTAAGGGGATAACACTTAGAGCAAAACACGCACAGAAAGATGCGGAAGTGCTGGAATTGGCAGACAGGCAAGACTAAGGATCTTGTGTCGGTAACGACGTGTGGGTTCAAGTCCCATCTTCCGCATTGAGAAAAACTTTGGGAAGCTTGATTATCAAGGCTTCCCACTTTTTATTTTTGTCTGTAAATTGGTTACAGTTAGTTACACCTTTTAAGAAGCATCTTGTTTCAATTTTCGATAAGAAAAAAAAGGAATTTTGCAAAATACACGGAATATATTAAGTAGAACGTTTTATCGCAATAAGAAAGGTATGATAACGATATGACAATCAGAGAAAACCTGGAGCAGTGGGAATCGGAGTATTTAAGTCCGTATGCTACGCTGAGCAAAAATTCAAAAGGCAGAGATAGGGACGAGGAGCAGTGTGATATTCGACCTGTTTTTCAGAGGGATAGGGACAGGATCATACACTCAAAGTCGTTCCGGCGCCTGAAGGATAAGACGCAGGTGTTTTTATCGCCCGAGGGAGATCATTATCGGACAAGGCTTACGCATACGCTGGAGGTGTCGCAAAATGCGAGGACAATTGCAAGGGCATTGCAACTGAATGAGGAGCTCGTGGAAGCGATTGCATTAGGACATGATTTGGGACATACGCCTTTTGGACATGCTGGTGAAAGAGCGTTAAATGAGATTTGTCCGTATGGATTTAAGCATAATGAGCAGAGTGTACGTACCGTTGAAATATTGGAAAAGGACGGCGAAGGATTGAATCTTACATGGGAGGTTCGGGATGGGATGCAAAATCACCAGACCTCCAATATGCCGGCAACGCTTGAAGGGAAAATCGTGCGCTTTTCGGATAAAATCGCATATACCTATCACGATATGGATGACGCGGTGCGGGCGGGAATATTGAAGGAACACGATATTCCGAGAGAAATCGGGGAAGTGGTCGGATACACGCCGAGAGAGCGGTTGAATAACTTTATACATGATATTGTGACGCAGAGCAAGGGCACAAATGATGTGCGCATGTCCGAGGAGGTAGAGCTTGCAATGCGCAATTTAAGAAGCTTTATGTATGACAAAGTCTATAGTAATCGGATTGCAAAATGCGAGGAAAATAAGGCGATGTCGCTTGTGGAAACGTTATATGAATATTATATGAAGCATACAGAAGAGCTTCCGAAACTTTTTGTTGAGCTGGGGCTTAAAGGTGAGCCGCGGGAAAAGGTGGTATGTGATTACATAAGCTCTATGACAGACCGTTTTGCGATTAACTTGTATGACGAGCTTTATGTACCTAAGTTTTGGATGGGCTAAAGAGTTAGGTTGAAAATTATAGACTTTTCAACCTGTGGAGGGTTAAGATGTACTATCCCGAAGAGATTGTAGAGGAAGTAAGACAGCAAAATGATATCGTGGATGTGATATCGGGTTATGTAGGGCTTCAAAAAAGAGGTGCCAACTATGTATGCTGTTGTCCGTTTCACGGGGAAAAAACACCGTCCTTTTATGTCAGCAGATCGAAGCAGATTTATAAGTGCTTTGGCTGCGGTGAGGGTGGAAATGTAACAACCTTTGTGATGAAATATGAAAACTGCACGTTTCAGGAAGCGGTAAAAATGCTTGCTGACAAGGCGGGTGTGGCACTTCCGGAGGTGACATATTCGGAGGAGGCAAAGCGCCGAGAGAGCAGAAGGCAAAAACTCTTGGAGGTTAATAAAGAGGCGGCAACATTTTACTTTCGCCAGTTGCGGAGCGAGCGTGGCGCGAAAGCAAGAGAATATTTTGATAAGAGAGAAATTTCAGCTGAAATCAGAAAAAGNTTCGGGCTTGGTTANGCNCCGATNAGAGGGGAAGAACTTTTGGCGTATTTAAGGCAGAAAGGCTATAGCGATGATTTGATAAGAGATGCNGGACTTGCNAAAACNGACGAGCGCAGAGGTACTGTTACCCATTTTTGGAACAGNGTCATTTTNCCGATACAGGATCTCAANCATCGCGTTATCGGNTTTGGTGGACGGATTATGGGGGCGGATGACAAGGGACCCAAATACGTAAATTCGCCCGAAACCGAGATTTTTGATAAGAGCAGAGTGCTCTANGGTATGAACCATGCACGNACNGCAAGGACNGGAAACATCATTTTGTGNGAAGGNTATATGGACGTTATCAGTATGCATCAGGCGGGNTTTACACAAGCNGCCGCNTCNCTTGGAACNGCGTTTACNCCTGGACATGCNGGTGTNATTAANAAATATACAAAAGATGTACTTTTGGCATATGANAGTGACGGTGCGGGGACGAAAGCNGCGCTGCGTGCGATNGGGATTTTAAGAGANGCGGGAATGTCNGGGAANGTGATNAATATGTCACCNTATAAGGANCCTGATGAATTTATTAAAAATCTTGGACGCGAGGCGTTTCAGGAGCGGATTGANCATGCGGAAAATTCGTTTTTGTTTGAAATCNGGATGTTNGANCGNGATTTTGATCTAAANGATCCGGAGGAAAANACGAATTTTTACAATCATATCGCAAGGCGGCTTTGTGATTTNGGTGAGGANGTAGAGCGTGAGAATTATATCGAGGCGATTGCGGACAAGTACCATATCGGCTTTGAAAACTTGCGAAAGCTTGTTGTCAATATGGCTGCAAAAACAGGCGGCTACGCAGTGACGCCGATACAGAGACAACGACCAAAGTCGGGAATCAACAGCAGTAAAAATGCACATGAAGAGAACGCGAAGAAGGCGCAGCGGCTTTTGTTAACATGGCTTGCAGAGGATTCACAGCTTTATGCAAAAATCAAAACTTACATATCGGCAGACGACTTCACGGAAGGGCTTTATCGGGAGGCGGCGCAGAAAGTATTTGAAGATCTTGAAAAAAATCAGGTAAATGTTGCGGCAATTGTAGATCAATATGAGGACGAGAAAGAGCAGAGTGAGACGGCAGCGCTTTTTATGGCGAGACTTCCGGAGCTAGAGAGCGTACAGGAGAGAGAAAAAGTCCTTCACGATATTCTTGTGAGCGTGAAACGAAACAGCTATGAATACTATTTGGAACGTTCCGGAGTGGATATCACAGCGCTAAGCCGCGCGATTGAGGGCAAAAAAGCATTGGAAGAACTTAACAAAACGCATATTTCTTTAAATTAAGGATAAAAATATATGGTATGGAGGATTGACCAGAATGGATGAAAACACACAAGCAAAATTTGAGGCGAAATTAAAGGAACTCCTCGCAATTGCAAAAAAGAAGAAAAACGTGCTGGAGTATCAGGAGATCAGTGATTTTTTTAAGGACATGCCTCTGGAAACGGAGCAGTTTGAAAAAATCTTGGATTATCTTGAGCAAAGTAATGTGGACGTGCTCCGCATCACGGACGATGACGACGATCTGCCCGATGACGATATTCTTTTAAGCGATGAGGAAGATGTCGAGATGGACATGGAGAATATTGACTTGTCCGTCCCTGACGGTGTGGGTATCGAGGATCCTGTCCGGATGTATCTAAAGGAAATCGGAAAAGTGCCTCTTCTTAGTGCGGATGAAGAGATTGAGCTTGCAAAGCAGATGGAGCTTGGCGATGAGGAGGCAAAAAAAAGGTTAGCTGAGGCGAACCTCAGACTTGTCGTGAGTATCGCAAAGCGTTATGTAGGCAGAGGAATGCTCTTTCTCGATCTTATTCAGGAAGGCAATCTTGGGCTTATTAAAGCAGTTGAGAAATTTGACTATAGAAAAGGGTACAAGTTTTCCACTTATGCGACATGGTGGATTCGCCAGGCGATTACGCGGGCAATTGCGGATCAGGCAAGAACAATCCGTATTCCTGTTCATATGGTGGAAACAATTAACAAACTGATTCG
>JAAVAF010000054.1 GCA_014804225.1 Lachnospiraceae bacterium | reverse complement strand
GAATCAAGCTTTTCCATACATTCGTTTAAATAGACCGCTGCTTTTTCAGATGCTTCTTTATCCGGCATTCCGGTGTGATTGCTTCTTGCTTCGCCTAGGTCAAAGTGCTCCATATTAATTTCGATATCACCGATTGCATAGGTGTATGCTGTTACAGAGATTCCAAGCTGACCAAGCAGTTTCGATGCGATTGCACCGGCAGCGACACGCCCGATTGTTTCGCGTCCCGACGAGCGTCCACCGCCACGGTAATCGCGAAAACCATATTTCATATCAAATGTATAATCAGCGTGACCAGGGCGGTAGTAGGATGCGATTTCGCTGTAGTCCGATGAGCGCTGCGAGGTGTTTCGAACGAGGATTGAGATGGGGGTTCCGGTGGTTTTTCCCTCAAATACGCCCGACAGAATTTCTGCCTCATCTGCTTCCTTTCGCTGTGTGGCAAATTTCGTGGCACCGGGTTTTCTTCGGTCGAGAAATTCCTGAATATCTTTTTCATTTAATTTAAGTCCTGCAGGACAGCCGTCCACGACAACGCCCAGTGCTGCGCCGTGCGACTCTCCCCAAGTAGTGATTTTAAATATATTTCCGAATGTAGAACCAGACATATTGTATTGTTACGAACCGACAATTTTCGACGGAACGTTCTCCTTTCTCAAAAAAATGATAAAAAATCATGTAAATATCATTATTAGATATTGCATAATTTTTAAATTACATATATTATTATAAATGTATAGGTATGTAAAATCAAGAATGAACCTAATTGTAACATATGTTATTTTGTGAAAATATTTGGGATTTTCGCAAAAATTAGTGCAAAAGATAAAATTTTGTGATATTCTGTAAATGAAAACTTAAGGTTTTTATGCGCTGTAAGATGATTTTGGGGCATATTAATATAGAAGTATTTTACGGTATATAAGGATTAAGAAACAAAATGAGTTAGTCTACTGCCAGCTGTAAGGGAGATTAAAATGAACAGGACATGGAAGGAAAATGTTACGACAAAGATAAAACAAAAAATAAAGGAGAGCAAATACTTAAAGCTGCCTTTAATGGCGTATTTGGTTCTGTTTGTTATTTTTTATAATATAGCAACTTATTTTACGCGCAACACAAAGCGATTTGCTAGTGTTTTTGCGGTTTTGATATTTTTTATTGCAAGCAGCAGTTTTTCTTTTTTGTCGGCGCAAGAGCGGCTTGGCGTGATATCTGAATCGGAGGAGTGGGCAGAGATACAGGAAAATTACGAGTATGTGCCGACCACGTTTCATCTTTCCGCCGAGGAAGTGATTGATGATGATGACGTGCTTGTGGGATATGATAACAAAGAGCTTGATGTGGCGATGGAGGACGTTGATCAATATTCACTCGATGATTTTCTTGCGGCAAATGAAGTGACCAAGAATGTGGATAAGACGACAAGTTCTTCTCTTGCGAGTCTTTCACCGGACGACTGGCAGCTTGTGCTTGTCAATAAGCAGCATCCGGTTCCGGACGATTATACATTTACGCTCGGTACGATTAAAGGAAAGATGAAATGTGACGTAAGAATTATTGACGACCTTACGGAAATGATGAAAGCAGCAAGGGCGGACGGCATCAATTTGATGGTTTGTTCACCGTACAGGGATTACAACAGACAGACGGTACTTTTTAATCGAAAGATTGATTCTTATATGGAAAAGGGACATTCCTATTTAGAGGCATATAAGCTTGCGTCAATGACAGTGACCGTTCCGGGAGCGAGCGAACATCAGATTGGTTTGGCGCTTGATATTATCAGCAGCTCATACTATTCCCTTGACGAGGGCTTTGGTGAAACAAAGGCGGGTCTTTGGCTGAAAGAGCATTGCGATGAATATGGATTTATTTTGCGTTATCCGCTTGGAAAAGAGTATATCACTGGTATCCAGTATGAACCGTGGCATTTTCGCTATGTAGGCAAGGTAGCTGCCGAAAATATTATGGAAAGAGATATCACATTAGAGGAATTTCTTGAGGACTTGGAGAAGAAGAACAGATAGGGGATTGTGATGTATCAAATATTAAAACAGGAGGGACGTGCCAAGCGTGCCGAGGTTACTACCGTGCATGGTACGATTCAGACTCCCGTATTTATGAATGTAGGTACAGTTGCCGCGATTAAGGGTGCTGTATCTACTGCTGATTTAGAGGAAATCGGGACGCAGGTGCAGCTCTCAAACACGTATCATCTTCACGTGCGAACCGGAGATCAAACGATTAAAAAACTGGGCGGACTTCACAAATTTATGTCGTGGAATAAGCCCATTCTTACTGATTCGGGAGGATTTCAGGTCTTTTCACTTGCCGGACTCCGAAAGATTAAAGAAGAAGGTGTATATTTTAACTCGCATATCGACGGCAGAAAAATTTTTATGGGACCCGAGGAGAGTATGCAGATTCAGTCCAATCTTGCGTCGACAATTGCGATGGCATTTGATGAATGTCCGCCAAGTAAAGCAGAGAGGCGGTATGTGGAACAGTCTGTGGNGCGTACGACACGATGGCTGGAGCGCTGCAAAAACGAGATGAAACGGTTAAATGCTTTGGAGGACACCATAAACAAAAGTCAAATGCTTTTTGGAATTAATCAGGGCGCAATTTTTTCGGATATACGAATCGAGCACGCCAAACGTATTTCGGAACTGGAGCTTGACGGTTACGCTGTGGGCGGACTTGCCGTGGGCGAAACGCATGAGGAGATGTACTACATATTAGAAGAAACCGTGCCGTATCTGCCAAAGGACAAGCCTACCTACCTAATGGGAGTTGGAACACCTGCAAATATTTTGGAGGGCGTAGAGCGCGGCATTGATTTTTTTGATTGTGTATACCCTTCAAGAAACGGCAGACATGGTCATTTGTATACGAATCACGGAAAGATCAATTTATTTAATGCAAAATATGAGCTTGACGAGCGACCGATTGAGGAGGGCTGTCAATGTCCGGCATGCAGACGTTATTCAAGAGCGTATGTGCGTCACTTGCTAAAGGCGAAGGAAATGCTTGGAATGCGGTTTTGCGTGCTTCATAATCTGTATTTTTACAATACGATGATGGCGGAAATCAGAGATGCGCTTGATGCTGGAGAATTTGCTTTGTATAAGAAACGCAAGTTGGAAAATATGGAGCGTGGGGAATAGGCAGATCGATTTATAAATTTTTTACTTGATGTATTGGCAGATTCTGTGTATGATATTCATTGTATATTGAAACGAAACTGTACAAAAAGAAAGGAAGATAAAAAGAATGAATTTATTATTGACAGAGGCAGATGCAGCAGCGGCGGGGAGCGGAATGGCAAGCACAATTTCTATGGTTGCAATGATAGCGGTATGGTTTGTCGTGATTTATTTTTTGATGATACGTCCGCAAAAGAAGGAACAGAGAAAGAAAGCAGCGCTTGTAAATTCTGTTGCAGTAGGAGACAGTATTCTGACGACAAGTGGTTTTTACGGTATTGTTATTGATGTTACAGACGATGATGTGATTGTGGAATTCGGAAATAATAAACATTGTCGTATCCCGATGAAGAAAGCGGCAATTGAGCAGGTTGAAAAGGCAGATGCGGAATAGAATGAAATAACGGTTTGTAATGGAAGGTGTAAGGTCTTGTTAAAAAAATTGAGGCTTTGCACCTTTTTCTTCTATTTTTCAAATTTCTTTCAAATTTTCCAAATCGTTAAAATTTTATGTAGACAGTTGAAATTTTTTGCAGAATGTAATATGATAAAGGATATGTATTATGAATGGTTTATCGTATTACGGTTTCATATCACGAAAAAGGAGCATTTGGAATGAATTTGAATATTGTATGTATCCCCGGTGACGGTATTGGTCCCGAAATCGTATCGGAGGCAAAGAAAGTATTGGATCAGGTTGCGGATAAATTTGGTCATAAGATTTCCTATCAGGATATTCTTATGGGAGGCGCGTCGATTGACGCGTGCGGCGAACCGTTGACTCAGGAGGCGATTGCGACGGCGAAAGCGGCTGACGCGGTGCTTATGGGTTCGATTGGTGGAAATACCGCGACTTCTCCATGGTATCAGTTACCACCTCATTTGAGACCGGAGGCGGGACTCTTAAAACTCAGAAAGGAATTAAATTTGTTTGCAAATTTAAGACCGGCATATCTTTACGGGGAATTAAAAGAAGCCTGTCCGCTGAGGGATGACATTATTGGTAGTGGATTTGATATGATGATTATGCGCGAGCTTACAGGTGGTCTTTATTTCGGGGAGCGCAGCACAAAAGAGATTGACGGCGTGATGACGGCGGTTGACACGCTTACATATACAGAGCATGAAATCAGACGAATTGCAATAAAGGGTTTTGAGATTGCGATGAAGCGCAGAAAAAAGGTTACCAGTGTTGATAAGGCAAATGTATTAGACTCGTCAAGACTTTGGAGAAAAGTCGTAGAAGAGGTCGCAAAGGATTATCCTGAAGTGACATTGGAGCATATGCTTGTCGATAACTGTGCGATGCAGCTTGTAAAGGATCCGAAGCAGTTTGATGTGATATTGACCGAAAATATGTTTGGCGATATTTTGTCCGATGAGGCAAGTATGGTGACGGGCTCGATCGGAATGCTTTCTTCTGCAAGTTTGAATGATACAAAGTTCGGACTGTATGAGCCGAGCGGCGGTTCCGCACCGGATATTGCCGGAAAGGGGATTGCAAATCCGATTGCGACGATTTTGAGTGCGGCGATGATGCTACGGTATTCGTTTGATTTGGACAAAGAGGCAGATGCGATTGAGAAAGCTGTAAAACAAGTTCTTGAAGAAGGCTATCGCACGATTGACATTATGCCGCAGGATGAGAAGAAACGTACAGACGTTACGCAGATTGGCACCGCAAAGATGGGCGATTTGATAGCGGAACGCATATAAAATGGAGGAATTAATATGAGAAGCGATAATGTAAAAAAAGGAATGCAGCAGGCACCACATAGAAGTCTTTTTAACGCACTTGGTTTTACGGAAGAGGAAATGAACAAGCCAATGGTTGGTATTGTCAGTTCTTATAACGAGATTGTGCCCGGTCATATGAATCTGGATAAAATTGTCAATGCCGTAAAACTCGGCGTGGCGGAAGCGGGCGGAGTACCCGTTGTATTTCCGGCAATCGCAGTATGTGACGGTATTGCAATGGGACATATCGGCATGAAGTATTCGCTTGTGACAAGAGATTTGATCGCGGATTCGACAGAGGCGATGGCATTGGCACATCAGTTTGATGCGCTTGTAATGGTGCCAAA
>JAAVAF010000053.1 GCA_014804225.1 Lachnospiraceae bacterium | reverse complement strand
ACAATTTCTGAAGGCATATATTTGTGTATTTCGTCTGCAAGTTTTGTAAGATTTTCTGCTTCTGTAACGTAAAAATCACCTGTCGTGACATCTGCGATTGCAATACCAATTTTATTCGGAAAATGGGAAATACACATAATGTAATTATTTTTTGACTCTTCAAGGGTTTGCATATTCAGGTTTGTGCCCGGTGTAACAATGCGTGTCACTTCGCGCTTTACGAGTCCCTTTGCCATTTTCGGGTCCTCTACCTGTTCGCAAATTGCCACTTTGTATCCCTTTGCGATCAGACGGGTAAGATAAGTATCCAATGCATGATACGGGACGCCACACATCGGCGCACGCTCCTCTAATCCGCAGTCTTTTCCTGTGAGCGTCAATTCAAGCTCTTTGGAGACAAGCTTTGCGTCATCAAAAAACATTTCATAAAAATCACCGAGTCTGTAAAAAAGTATACAATCCTTGTACTGCTCTTTTGTTTCCAAATACTTTGTCATCATCGGCGTCATTCCAGCCATATCGTACCTTGCCTTTCTTCTCGTGTATTTGTGTCATTTTACTTTATTGAATCAAACGTCGACACGCTTTGCGAGTCGCCTTATTGAATGAAAAACGGGCAAAGAAAACTGTTTGCCCGTTTTTACTCCTTCATAATTTTATCACAATTAAACGAAAAATCAAAGGATACTTTATTTTATTCATAAAATTTTTAAAATTTACATTATTATCCTCATAAGGTTCACTGTTTAACGTTCTTCTTTATGACGCTTGTATTAAAATTCTTCAGTTCTGTAAAAGTTATGTCAACCTTTCCGTTATTATGAGGTTCGCTGATACTAACATCATAATCAACCCCTTTAATCAGCACTCTTCCATTGAATTTTAAAGTGTAATCTGTGGCTGTTTTTGCTTTTATGGAAGCCTTTTTGATTGGTACAGGATTAATCGTAAATGATACAGTGGACGTTAAGCCTTCGTAATTATTGATTCCTGTAATTTTAACATATCCTGTTCCAGCGATAAGGTTATTCGTATATTTAATCACGTAATTTTTTTTGCAGACAGCTTTTTTTCGCGGTGTTTACCACAACAGAAGGCTTTTGCAGCTTTCCATTATAGGTCACAGCCTTCCCTTTATTTACAATAACGGAATCGAAACCATTACTTTCGGCGTTTGCCGTGTTATTGTAAAAAATGCTGTTGCGGTGCCGACGTATAATTTCCCCTTTGCTAATTATGAATCAATACTTATGATAAACGACAGATGTTTTGAACATAACAATTAATATCTTATCTTTCAGTGTAATTACTATCCGCCAATCGTTTGCATTCATTGGCCAGCCATGTAAAATTAGTCCTCCACGAAGCCTTCATACCTACTTTATTCTTCCAAATAGCCTCTGGTCCACTCGTTCTTGATAAATCCAATTCAAAGAATCCATTTTCTGGCTTAACAAGCTGTACAGTTCTGTTCATACCTGTCTGATAACAGTTGTTTTTGATACTTGATTCTAAGATAACGGCACAATAATTCTCCATTGCCCTCACCTTAAGTACTACAGATAATTGATTCTCATACAATTCTCTTGTCAACTCATTAAATTTGTTTACAAGTACATATCTGCGATTGTTATAATGTTCAAGTTTCGACGAATATATTTGTGGCAAAAATTCCTCGGCACAAAAAATATCTTTGTTTTGAACAACGCAGAATATGATGTTTTTATCCTGATAATGATATACACAAACAGCTTATCATCCAGCTTTTTTGATTTTTCTAAGATAGAATCAATGTTTCCAACTGGAATACGAAAATCTCCTTTTTTGTTGACAGTTTCTTTTTGATAAAATCCCCTTTCAACTTCTTCGTCATTGTCATCTTCTGTTAAATCAAACAAATAGATTCCGCCGGGAATATTTGTTGCACATGATTTTCCATTTAATAAATGTGGAGACAATGCTTTTCCTCTTCGATTAAACCCATACACATAAGAATTGATTTTTTCTTTCTTTCCATCACCGCCTGTGCTGTTGAGTATAATGTCTACACCTTGTACTCCATACATTCTACTAAATAATGAGTGGTTGCAGTTATAACAAATTGTCAAACCTATGGAGTAGCCTTTAAAATGTATAGGTGTAAATCAAGCATTTGCCCAGTCACGCGTATAATTTTCGAAATCAAAAGCGGAAAAATTCGTCATTGTATGTTTTATGTATAGCTGACATCTTGTTTCACCCTTTGGGGCAAATACATTTGCAAATATGCTATATAATGTATTATATTTGTCGCAACTGCTTACCACAACTGCACAGCCAAGTTCTCTACTAAATTCTTCGCACCTGTCAAAGATTTTGTCTATATCCGCTTCATTTGCAATATCTGATTGTTCAAGTATATCTTCAAAAGGCGTCCATCCTGTTTCGGGAAAAACTAGAATGTCAATATCCGTTTTTTTTACAATTGACATAGCATTATCAAAATCTTTTTTATTTTTCCACTGTTCCGCCTGTAAATACATGGCAATCTTTAAATTAACATTTTTATATGTTTCTCCGAATGTCAATTGTTTTACTTGTTGTATTTCAATGATTTCTCCAATCAGCATTTTCAGCTTCTCACTTGAATCGTCATCTTCAAAATTAATTTGACCATGCATAATACGCACTAAGCGATAGCCATGCTTATATGCTTCAATATCCCGCGTACTGTCATAGTAAGCACGCACCTCGTCACGGTTTGCAGGATTTTCATCTTTTGCCTGAACATCTGCGCAAGCCCTCATCCATAAATTCCTGTCAAATAGAACAGGTATATTTTTATAAGACCGTAACGCAAGTCTCCTTGCCTCCGATGTGCTTTGCAGGGAGTTTTTTTCCTTCGTACATAAGAAATGTAGAACGTGGACTTGGATATTCAGGATTATCATCCAAAAACATTTTTATTGCTTTTAACACATCGTTTCGGGTCACATTTTTCCAATCAAATTTGGGCAAAAGTATAAGCATATTCTTTCGTATTGATTTCTTTCATCAAAAATCTTTCCTCCATATGTCTTTACCCAATGTTTCGGGAACCGCGTCGGGGGGTACACCACTATGTCCTTGAAATTTCATTTAAATGTTATCAAATTTGCACTGTGAATACAAACGATATTTGCTATTCTTGAAATATTTCCCCAATTAAATGGCTGAATGAAAAAATTCATCTGTAAATGAAAAGGGTGCTGACTAATAGTCCTTGCACCCTTATTATTTACTACTATTTAATTCTATTCTTTGATCTCGTCAATATCTGTAAGGTTTACACCTGCAACTTGAAGTATTGCCTTTAAAGAAAGATATTCTCTTTTAAGATTAGCATATGTTTTAACTGCATTTTCTTCTTTTGCAAGCATCATGTTTTTTTGGACTTTTGCAAAATCTTCAATAGCTTTTTGCGTTATTTCTAAATCTGTATTCGGCATATATTCACCTCCAGTTATAGAAAATCAATTGTCAGGTTATGTTTAGTGTAACATAGCAAGGTGACAAAGTCTATCAATTCACTTACTCTAAGCCAACTGCTTTGCCCGCTCAAGCGCCTCATCAATATGAGAACAGAAATTTTCGGCACCGATTTCTTTGACAAAACCAGCTTTTTCCATAACGGCTCTTGGCTGTTCGTTTACGTGGGAAAGAATAATTTGAATTTGTCTTTTTTCATACTTTTCATATAGCTGTTCCAGGGAATGCATCGCTGTCGCATCGATTGCACTTACACTTCTCATACGCAGAATCAGACACCTTGTATCACTGTTTACCGAGATATGGAGAATTTTGTCTGCCGCTGCAAAGAACATCGGTCCCGAAATCTCGTATACAAGGGTGTGCGCGGGAACTTCTCGAAGCGAGATGCTGTCCGGATCATCCTCGTCATCAATATACTTCCACCCTTCGACTTCCGTGACATCGCTCATTCGTTTCATAAACAGAATTGCTGCAAGCAAAATACCAACCTCAATTGCAGCGACCAAATCAAATACAACTGTTAAGATAAATGTTGTCACAAGCACGATAATATCGCTTTTGGGTGAGGACTTGCAGAGATTGACAAAAGCTCTCCAGCCACACATATTGTAGGCAACCATAAACAGAATTGCTGCGATGCACGGCATGGGAATCAGTGCCGCATACGGCATCAATACCACCAGAATCAACACAAGTGTAATTGCGTGAACCATTCCGGCAATCGGGGTTCGTCCGCCGTTTTTGATGTTTGCTGCGGTTCTTGCAATCGCGCCTGTCGCAGGAATACCGCCAAAGAGCGCAGAGCCCACGTTACCGATACCCTGTGCAACAAGCTCCATGTTGGAACGATGCTTGGAGTTAATCATGCTGTCTGCAACCACACAAGATAAAAGGGATTCAATCGCTGCCAAAATTGCAATGGTAAATGCGTCCGGAAGCATAGCGCCGATATCTTTTAAAGTAAACGCAGGCAAATAAAATCGGGGAAGTTTGTTGCTGATGGTATACAAATCGCCGATTGTATTGACATTCATATGCAGCAATTTTACCATGAGGATCCCCACAATGACTGCGATCAGTGAACCTGGAATTTTTTGATTGATATAGGGAAACACAATCAGAATTGCAAGGCATACAAGTCCTACAATCACTGCCTGAAAATTGATTGTCGTACAAAATTTTATGACAGCCTCCAGCTTTTCCATCGTTTCAATTGTTACGGTACCATCGGGATAGGTAAGTCCCATAAAGTCTTTAAGCTGTCCGATTGCGATTGTCACTGCAATACCCGCGGTGAAGCCTGTGGTAATGGTATACGGAATATATTTGATAAGATTACCCAGCCGCAAAATACCCATTACAATTAAGATCAGTCCGGCAAGAATGGTTGCAAGTATCAATCCTTCCATTTTCTTTTCTGCGACAATTCCCGCAACAATGGTGGCAAATGCCGCAGTTGGTCCTGCAATCTGCACACGTGAACCGCCAAAAAATGAGATTAAAAATCCCGCAACAATCGCCGTATAGATACCTTGCTCCGGACCAACACCGGACGCGAGCGCTAACGCGATTGAAAGGGGCAGCGCGATGATTGCAACGATAATGCCTGCAATAACATCTTTTACAAATTGTTGTTTGGTGTATGTTTTCATTACCGAAAACAGCTTCGGTTTTAACTTTTCCATAATACGTCTCCTTCTTGCTTTTATTCATTGGTAAATTTTGTAAGCCTAATTAAATATATACCTATTTGAATGTGTTTGCAAGCATGGAATGCGCGTCATTTAATTTTTTAAAAATTCGATTATTTTCTCATAATTTTGCGGAAGATGTGGGAAGGTGCAATTGGTGCAGTCTTTTATCTTTTTTCCGTTTTTTTCCAGATATTGCGGGGCTCCCAGACAATCCTCTCTCAAATACATTGGGCAATAACAAAACAGGCAGTTAAATCTGTCTAACCCCTTATGACAGGGAAAATATTCACATTCTTTATTTTCAAAAAAACGATACGAATTGTTCATGATGATAATCAAACCTTTCTTTTTGCTTTTTCAACAAACGATTTTGCAAAGGCGGGATTGGATGGATAATATAAATGCGGAAATCCTAGCCAACAGTTCTCAGTTTCTATCATACAGGAATAAGTCTTTCTCGTCACCGGTTTTGTTGCCAAAACGTCTGAGCCGTTATCTGTGCTNTCATAATAATGAAANTCGTGTCCNNTNATTCGCTCGCCTTTTGGCAGAAAATNGNTTTGTTTTTCTTNNANTTCTATGTAACCGAACCGTACCAGACGTCCGGTATAAAAACAGGACGCCGAAATTGCACCGACCATTTCATAGCNNTTTTGTTCCTGATNNGTCAGNGACGTGTGTAAATACATAAAACCGCCGCACTCCGCAACGGTTGGCACACCTTTTGAAAGAGCATATTTTATTGCAGTGCGCATGGTTTCGTTTTCGCTGAGCTGTCTTGCATATAATTCGGGATACCCTCCGCCGATAAGAAGTGCATGGTATTTCTTAGGAGGTTGCTTGTCATGCAGCGGTGAAAAAAAGGTTAACACAGCACCGTATTCTTTTAACAGACGAAGGTTGTCCGCATAGTAAAAGCAAAACGCTTCATCGTATGCAACAGCGATGATTGGTTTTTCTTTTGTAGGCGATTGCATTGTTAAATCATTAACAGTATCTTGGGGCATATCGAATGCTTCCGTATGCGCAGCAATCTTTAAGATTGAATCTACAGAAACGGTTTTACAAAATTCTTTTGATAAAAGCCGCAATTTTTCTTTCATTGTTTCTTGTTCATTTGGCATAACAAGCCCTAAGTGTCTGCTCTCCATTTGCAGATTTTTCTGTTCGGGAACAAAGCCGAGAACGAAAATTTCTAGCGTTTCTTCAATCAGCGGTTTTATCGTTTCATAATATTCTTTAGAAATTCTGTTTAAAATTATACCGCGTATGAGCTTTTCGGTATCATAGGCAAGAAATCCCGCAATCAGCGCAATCACAGAGCGTCCCATTCCCTTTGCATCGACCACAAGCACAATTGGCGTTTTCGTTACTTTTGCAAGATGATAAGAGGAACCCTCCTCCCGAATACCGCCCAATCCGTCAAACAGTCCCATAACACCTTCGATGACAACCGTGTCATTTTTTGATATGCCGTTCAAAAACAGTTTTTTGGTTTGTGCCTCGTCCGTAAAAAAGGTATCCAGATTTTTTGCAGGAATGCCAATCACTTTCTCGTGAAACATCGGGTCTATGTAATCTGGTCCGCATTTGTAGGAAACGACTTGTTTTCCCATATCTTTCAAAGCCTGTAGCAGTGCACACGTTATAGTTGTCTTTCCACTGCCGCTTTTTGGCGCGGCAATCATAATTCGATTAACATTCATATTCATTTATCCTCATTTTCTGAAAAGGAAAACGCGCAAATCCAAACGGGATTTTCTGCTTGCATCAAGTGATAATTTCCAAGCTGTTTTGCTCTGCTTGTCTGAAGCTGTATGATTTCTGCGTCTTTGATTTCAAATGCGTCTAACAGCTCCTTGATTTCACAAATAGTTTCCAGACTGACTGCATTGATAACAATTTGCATTTGGGGATTTATTTGTCGCAATAAGGTTACAATTTCTTTTAAGTTTCCACCGCTTCCGCCGATAAAGGTGTGTGTTGCCGTTGGCAGGTTTGCTAATCCTTCGGGGGCTGCTGCTTCAATAACTGCAATATTTTGCAAATAAAATTTTTCTTTGTTTTGTGCGATTAAAGAAACGGCTTCTTTTTTCTGCTCGATTGCGTACACTTGGATATCATTCGACAAGGCTGCTATTTCTACGGCAATAGAGCCTGTACCGCTTCCAATATCATAGACAACTGCTCGATCATGTAAGTGCAATTTACAGATACTCACCTCTCGAACCTCTTCCTTTGTCATGGGGACGTTTGCTCTGATAAATTCCGCATCTTTAATACCGTGTGTTAATTTTTTTTCAATAGCGTCCGGGTTTTGAATAAAACAAGTATATAATCCCTCTTCTTTTAATGTACAACATTCCTGTGGCGTCATTTTCTGTATTCGCTGATTGGGATATGATAATTGATATCCAACGATAATTTCACAATCCAAAAGTTTAGCGTCAATCAAAAGTGTTCCAAGCAAGTTTACATCTTTTACGCCGGACATCAGTAAAAACGTTTTTGGATTGGTTTTGATTCTGCGTGCGAGATTGTACAATTCTTTTCCATGTATACTGTAAATTGCCGCGTCCTGATAGCTTTCATTGATAGATGCGGCAAGATACGAAACAGAAGAAATTCCTGGTAAAATGCGAATTGATGCATTCCAATGATTGGTTTGGATTTCCTGTTCTAATGCATGATATAATGCGTGACAGCCACTGTAAAAACCACTGTCCCCCGAAAACAAAATGACAACTTTTTTGCCGTGTATTCCTTCTAAATAGGGAATGATCTGTTCTGCACGATAAAACGGATGCTTTTCTAGTTTTGCATGATACGGTGCAATCAGCCGCTGTGCGCCAAGTAAAATATCTGCCTCGTCGATTGCGTGCGCGACTTCCTTCGTTATTCCGTTTTCTCCGCCCATACCAATCCCTGCAAGTGTAATTTGTAACGTTTTCGGCTGTGGAAAGCGTTTCCCACAAATTTTTTCCAATGCACTGCACAATGCTGTAAACGAATAACCGTCCTCCTCTTTTGGATGTCCAATAACAAATACTGATGCGCCTGTCCGCTTTGCCGCGTCGAGTTTTTCAAAAAATCCGCCGACTGCTCCGCTCTCCTTTGTTACCAGACAGGAAATGTCGTATTGTCTTAGCAACGCTTCGTTCATTTCCACGCTAAACGGTCCCTGCATCGCAATAACCTGTTTTCCGCATATCCCCTGTTCGTTACAACACGCAATACTTTCCGTGCTTGGCAGTACGCGAACATAAAGTCTGCGTTTGACTTCTTCTGAAATACAATACGTTGACAGTTCCTTACTTCCCGTTGTCAGCAAAATATTCCCTTCTGTAAGCGCTAACGCTTTGGCACATACGGTGCTTGTTTCAAAGTAATGTACTTTATCATAATCGGTTCTCGGACTGCACTCCCGAAGTAGTCGAAGGTATGGGAGCTTCATTTCCGCCGCTGCCGCTTTTATATTTTGTGTAACAATTTCCGCATAGGAATGTGTTGCATCGACAACTGCCGAAAAATTGCCGTTTGCAAGGAAGGCTTTGATTTCCTCCTGATTCATTCGCCCTTGATGTAGCGTTACCAACGAATGCTTCTTTAGCACAATTTCCCCGTATTCGGTAGCAACGCAGATGGTGTGGCGTATGTTTAAATTTATGAGATACTCCGATAACGTTCGCCCTTCTGTTGTTCCCGCAAAAATCAATATTTCTTTCAATGCTTTCCTCCATTTGCCGTTTGACCGTTCATTGTAAGCTGATATCCCCGCTTTGTGACAAGTTTTCCATTTATGACATACGTGTCAGAATTTCCGATAAAAACAGTTGTAAACATATTGACGTTCCTGTCGCGCAGTTCTTTTAAGGTACAAATCGTTGTTTTTGTTCCGTTTCGTCCAATATTTTCGACATATCCGCAAACCCGTTCTTCCGCAATCGTATGCAGCAAAATGTCACATACACGTGCCAGATAATCTTTTCGTTTATGACTTGCCGGATTGTAAATAACAATCACAAAATCTCCTTCTGCCGCTGCTTTGATCCGTTTCTCTATCTTCTCCCATGGGGTCAATAAATCACTTAAACTGATAACGCAAAAATCGTGATTAATAGGTGCACCAAGAAGTGCTGCACCGCTGCTTGCTGCCGTAATCCCCGGAATAATGACAAGCTCTGTCTGCGGATAATCGTTCCCGATTTCGTACATTAGTGATGCCATTCCGTAAATGCCTGCGTCACCGCTGCAAATGAGTGCGACCCTTTTGCCCTTTTGCGCTTTCTGAAAACAGAGCAGACAACGTTCCTTTTCCTGACGCATTTGTGTTGATAACAATTCTTTTTTCTGAAATCGTTTTTCGAGTAATTCCAGGTATAAAGGATATCCAACAATGACATCCGACTGTTCTAACACTTCTAACGCTTCTCTTGTCATCAGATCTTCCCGCCCAGGTCCGATTCCTACGATATGTATTTTATTCTTCATCAAATGTTACCTTCCATTCTCTTTTTGCAATCGCGATGGTCATCCCGTTTTCCGCGTATTTGGGTGCAATCAGTCTGCCGTTGCTTCCGCACGCTTTTATTGCTGCCCGTTCACATACATTATCAACCCCTACTGTATTCTTTACAAAGGAGGAAGCACAAAATGTACCCTTTGTATCTTGCAATTCTTCAGCAGTGTACAGGAGAAACAAAACATTCCTTTTTTGACACCATGCTAGCATTCCTGGCTCTTCTCTTTTTTGCGAAATGGACGAGAGCGCCCAAATTTGTGTTGGAGAAATGTGAAGATCTTCTAGTTTTCGTAAAATAAACTGTTCGATTTCGTTTGCGTCTTTTCCTTTTCGACAGCCCATGCCGATTACATACTCTTTTGGCTTTAACAACAGTGCTGCGTCAAATGTTCCCTCATCGGATGTAATTACAACATCAACTGGCTGTTTTGGCGGATAAGCTACGATTCGAATTCCGTTTGGTATATGGTTTTCCTCTGTCAATCGCTCTTTTTCCATGGAAAATAAAATCTCTTTTCCTTCCAATACTTTTGCGGAAACCTTTGCGATTCCCTCCCTATTCGCGATAAAAAGGTGATTCTTTTTTGCAAATAAATCGACTGCAAATTTATTGTTGAGATCAGTTGCCGTAGTAATCACAGGCACTGCGCCGATTTTTTCTGCAAGAGAACAGGCAAGCGCATTTGCACCGCCCATATGACCGGACAAAATCGGAATGACATAGTGTCCCTTCTCGTCCATCACAAGTACAGGGCTATCATGAAGTTTATCCGTAAGGTAAGGCGCTATTGCCCGAACTGCGATACCACACGCACCAATAAATAATAGCGCATTTTTTTCCGCCATCTGTGCTTTTGTCCATTCTCCGACAGACTGCTTTTGACTATGTGCTTCCGTTACGGAAACGTCGATTTTATTCGTTTCCTCATGCAGCAGCTTTGCAAGCGTTTTTGCAAGCTGCCCGCCGTTTTTGGTAAAGCTGATGATACTAAGTTTCATCATGACCCCCGTTCTTTGTGTGTGCACGACGAAAAGCAGTTTCAAAATCCGGCGAATACAACTTTGATTTTTGATACTGCTGATGCGCAATTGCATCTCCTACGAGGATTAACGCTGTTTTGGAAATGCCGTGTTCTACCGCCGTATCATACAATGTCTCAATCGTACAAAGATACACCTGTTCGTCCTTCCATGTTGCCTTATATACCAGTGCCACCGGCGTTTCCTTTCGGTATCCGCCTGTGATTAATTGTTCGCTTAATTCCTTTATCATCCCCGCACTTAAGTAAATTGCCATTGACGCTTGATGTGCGGCAAAGCGTTCAATGCTCTCCGCCTCCGGAACCTTTGTTTTTCCTGATATTCTGGTAATAATTAACGATTGGGAAATTCCCGGAAGGGTATATTCAAGATTTAAGGAAGCAGCCGCGCCAAAACACGCGCTGACGCCCGGACAGCTCTCGTAGGGGATCTGTAGCTTGTCCAGTTCATCCATCTGCTCTCTGACCGCTCCGTAGATACTCGGGTCTCCTGTATGCAATCGAACTGTTGTTTTATTTTTGCTTTCGGCATTTTTTATAATGTCTATAACTTCTTCTAAAATTAGATGCGCGCTGTTATGAATTTCGCATATTTCCTTTGTGTAAGTAAGCAGTTCCGGGTTCACTAAAGAACCCGCATAAATCACAACATCTGCTGATTGGAGCAATCGCATACCTCGCACCGTTATCAAATCTACGGCGCCTGTTCCCGCGCCAACAAAGTAAACCATTTTTCTCCTCCCTTGCTTTTGGCAAGCTCTCCAAACGTGTTTGCATATACAATGCAGTCGACTGTCAGCTTCCCGTTTGCACGCTTCTCCAGAGAATAACAGATGCGTTCTACGACAGTTTCCATGACCGCTGACAATATTTTGTGTGTTTCCAATATGGAAAGTGCCTCTTCTGTCGTCGCACATTCCAATAATTCACGGGCATAACAGCTCTCAAGCTGATTTTGCACGGCAAACGCCGCAAGCAGCTCCATTCTGCAGTCCGCCTCCCGCGAATGGGTATTCATGATACCGCCTGCCACTTTTATCAATTTTCCGATATGACCGGTAAGCAGTATTTTCTGAAATCCGAGTGCTACTGCCATATCAATCGTTTCACCAATGAAATTGCTGCATTTGACGCTTTTGTCCAAATCATAACCGTATGTCTTTTTCATAAAATCCTGACCGTAATTGCCCGGTGAAATCGCCACATAGTCCAAGCCTTCGCTTCTTCTTTGTGTCAGTTCAAGCTTAATCGTATCGAGAATCGCCTGACTGCTCATCGGCTCCACAATACCGCTTGTCCCAAGGATCGAAATGCCGCCGATTACGCCAAGCCTTGGATTAAAGGTATGCTCCGAAATCAGCGCGCCATCTGGTACGGAAATAACAACCTTTAAACTGCCCTGATAATCTGTAAGCCGACAGACCTCGGTGACCTCCTTGGTAATCATTTCTCTGGGTACATGGTTGATTGCCGCATTTCCGATAGGCTGGTCTAGTCCCTGTCTTGTCACTTTGCCAACACCGATACCACCTTCAATGATAATTTTTGTTTCCATTTCTTCCCCGTAAGAGACCGTTGCGTAAATCCACGCTCCTGTTGTAACATCCGGGTCATCTCCCCCGTCCTTTTCCACCGCACAGCGCACCTCGTTTTCTGTGCGACAAATATCGAGAAGCTTTGCATGATAGGAAATTCCTTTCGGTGTTTCGATGGTAATCTCTGTTTTTTCCCTGCCCGTCAACAGCATATATGCGGCTGCTTTTGCCGCTGCCGCCGCACAACTGCCCGTGGTAAATCCATACCGCATCTAAAGCTCCTTTCTTGTAAGCGCATATAACAGGGCATTACAGATTGCCGCCGCAACGTTGCTTCCGCCCTTTCTTCCGGCATTGATGATGTAAGGAATATCCGTTTCCATAATCAACTCTTTTGCTGCCTCCACATTGACAAATCCTACGGGAACGCCAATGATAAAATGCGGCTTCCAAGTGCTCTCCTTAGCCATTTCATACAGTTGTATCAGTGCGGTCGGTGCGTTTCCGATTGCAAAAATGACCGGCTTTTTGATTTCCGATGCTTTCTCCATAGAAACTGACGCGCGTGTCATATTTTTCTGTTTTGCCTGAAGCGCAACTTCCTCATCCGCCATAAAGCAGTGCGCTTCTCCACCCAAAGATGCGAGTGCTTTTTTGTTGATTCCCGCAAGTGCCATATTGGTATCCGTTACGATATCCGCACCGTTTTGCAGTAATCTTTCTGCGATCGATACCGCATTGGGGGAATAAGTAAGCGTCTTTGCATAATCAAAGTCTGCACTGGTGTGAATGACACGCTTTGTGATCAGCGCCTCCTCAGGCGGCAGACAAATCCCTCTTTGCAGCAGCTCGGCATCAATGATTTCAAAGCTTTTCTTTTCAATTTCCTGCGGTTGTAATGATATGATTTTGGACATTATGCTTCTCCTATTGCGTGTAACAATGCTTCGTTTTCCGCTCTGCTTTTTACGGCGATTCGATAATACCCGTTACAGAGTCCTCTGAAATTACTGCAATCCCTGATTAGAATTCCATGTGCTAACAATCGCTCATATATAGGTGTTTTGCTATATAACAAAATAAAATTCGCGTCGGAAGGAAACACCTGAAATCCCTTTTGGTGGAATGCGCCTGCTAAGAATTGTCGTTCTTTTTTAACAATGGTGACAGTATCCTTGATAAAATCTGTTTGCGCTGCCACGCTGCAGCATACACAGCCCGCCGCCTGTGCGAAACAGGAAAGATTCCACTCGGGAATATGCCGTTTGATTTTATGAAGCAGTTCCCGATTGCTGCAAACCAAATAGCCTAACCGTACCCCGGGAATAGAAAAAATTTTAGTGAAGGCCCGGACAAGAAGCAAGTTATGATACATTTCTATCTCTGAAAGCATGGAATAATCTCCGTCACAAAATTCAATAAAACATTCGTCCAGTACCACATAAATATTTTTGTCTTTGCAGTAATCCAAGAGTCTTTTTAAGGATTTCCGGTCTATTGTATTTCCAGTAGGATTATTGGGATTTGCAAGAAAAAGTAATTCTACATTTTCTGACAAAACAGTAAGAAACGCAGATGTTAAACCAAAATTATTCTCCGGTGTCGTTTTATAATAGACAATCTCACTATCCGACGCCCCCACAGCATATTCATATCCGTAAAAGGAAGGAACGGGAATTACTGTCTTTTTGGGTTTTATCCCGTGAACAACTGCCATAAACAGTTCGGAGGAGCCGTTTCCAAAGAGTAAATATTCCGGCGAAATTGCATATGTAGAACTGACTGTGTTAATCAATTTTTCTGCTATGATATCCGGATATCTGTCACTGGTTTCCACTGCTTGAGTCATCGCATTCTTCACAGTTTGAGGCACCCCAAGCGGATTTACATTCACGGAGAAATCCAGGTTTACCTGATTTCTGTATAAATCTCCTCCATGAATTGGCATATTGTACCACTCTCCTTTAAATTGACTTTTGAGATCAGAATATAATATAAATTTTTATCCTATAAAAACAACATCACTGTTATACATAAGCTCTCACATAACCATGCTGTTAAGTACATAAGTTGATTGGCACGCTGAATATCCTTCGCTTCTACATCGCGTGTTGAATCCCCGATATAGGATTTCGATACGACTTTTCCAAAATAACTTGCATCTCCGGCGAGTCGGATTCCAAGTGCACCGGCGCAAACCGACTCCGTCTGTGCAGAATTCGGGCTTGTATGTTTTTGGCGATCGCGTTGATAAATACACAGTGCACGTTTTCCGGAAAAACGGTTATTAAAAAGCTGTAAAGCAAAGGCTGATGCAATCATCAGATATGCGCTGATTCTTGCCGGAATAAAATTGACAACATCGTCAAGCTTTGCGGCTGCTCTGCCAAAATAGAGATAAGTATCGTTTTGATAACCGACCATGGAATCCATTGTATTTACAGCCTTGTAGAAAAATCCCAAAATCGGACCGCCTATCGCCAGATAAAGCATCGGTGCGATCACACCGTCGGACGTATTTTCGGCGACCGTTTCGATTGCCGCTTTTGCAATCCCCGTCTCGTCGAGACACTGCGTATCTCTGCCGACAATCATGGAAAGCGCCGTTCTTGCCTGTACAAAGTCATTCTCTTTTAAGCATTGATAAACCTTCATACTTTCGACTTTTAGACACTTCGCCGCAAGAATTTGATATGTCATCAAAGTTTCGACGGTCATTCCTACATAGGGATTTAGATTGTATGCCGTCAATAAAAGAAGCGATGTTACCGTTATGGTGCTAGCAAGTACCACAATGACAAGTATCACACCTTGCCGCAAACTAACCATTGGATTCTGAGTTTTTTGATTGTATCGTAGCAATTTTTCCGTTTTTGTGATGAACTTTCCGATCAGGCGTATCGGGTGAGGTATAAAATGGGGATCGCCTAATATGCAGTCGCACAAAAATCCTAAGAAAAACGCAAGCATATGAAACTTCATGTTTTTCGCCTTTTTATGTCATACGGAATAAATTTGTTTCTATGAAACGCACTTGTTATTTGATTTTCTGTCCAATTCCGCATATTACCCGTTCTACCTCATCTGCTCTTTCTGCAATTGTTATCAGAATTTTCCCCACACGTTCCCTATATTCTCGTTCAAACGGATCAACCGGCACAATGCCGTTTCCAATCTCATCACTGATAATGACACATCTGTCATAATGTTCTAACAATGCCAACACTTCCTGTTCAGGACAGCCTTTTTTCAAAAGAGAATCGCGCACCCATTGATGAAAATGATTAACAATTGTAATTTCTCCACACTGCTCGTATTCTGGCGGTATGATGCCGTCGTATACCCGATATTCTGATAATGCATATTGTTGAAGCACATAATTTAATTTGCCCTGTGCATATCCGCCAATAACTAATTTCATATCCCCGAACACATTCCTTTCCGCGAGCAATCGGTTTTTAGAGGAATTGATTGAAAACCGCTGCGGCTGTTACCAT